>JAUZEX010000736.1 GCA_030838815.1 Actinomycetota bacterium | reverse complement strand
GGAGAGGTCCTCGAAGATCGTGGCGTCGGTGAAGGCCTTGGCCAGGTCGGTGCACTCGAGGACCGTCCGGGGCGCCGTCGGCGGGGCCGGCAGCTTGAGCTTGATCGCCTTGCGGGCCGTCGGGCTCTTGATCTTCTTCGCCTCCAGCCGGGCGATCCGCTTCTCCAGATCGTGGGCCATGGAGGCCTTCGTGGCCTTGGCCCCGAACCGGTCGACGATGCCCTGCATGCGGGCGATCTCCTTGGCCTGCGCCGCCGCCTCCTTGGCCTGGCGGGCCTCGTCGGCCGCCCGCTGGTCGACGTACTGCGAGTACGTCCCCCGGTACTCCACCACCGTGCCGGTGGAGTCGTCGGCGCCCCGGTCGAGGTGGATGACCCGGGTGATGGCCTCGTCGAGCAGGTCGAGGTCGTGGCTGATGACGACCAGGGCGCCCTGGTAGGCCCGCAGGAAGTCGAGCATCCACGCCTTGGCGTCGACGTCGAGGTGGTTGGTCGGCTCGTCGAGCAGCAGGACGTCGGAGCCGGCGAACAGGATCCGCAGGAGCTCCACCCGCCGCCGCTGCCCGCCGGTGTGGGCCGACTGGGGTCGGTCGTGGTGCACGTCGGCCACGCCGAGCCCGGCGGCCAGGCGGCGGGCCTCGCTCTCGCCGCTGTAGCCGCCCGCCACCCGGAAGGCCTCCTCGGCCTGGGTGAAGGCGGCGATGTTTCCGTCGGACGGGTCCTCCTCCATGGCCAGGAGGAGCTTCTCCAACCGCACGATGGTCTCGGCCAGACCCCGTCCGGAGAGGACGTGGTAGAGGGTCGAGATGTCGGCCGGTGCGCCGTCGAGGCGGGGATCCTGGGGGAGGTAGCCGACCCCGCCCTTGACCTGGACCAACCCTTTGGCCTGGGGCTCCTCACCGCCCAGCACCTTCATGAGGCTGGTCTTGCCGGCGCCGTTGCGGCCGACGACCCCGACCTTCTCCCGGGGTCGCACGTTGAACGACACGCCCTGGACGAGCGTGACGCCACCGACGGCGACGGAGAGGTTCTTGACTTGCAGCATGAGCCAGCACCAGGCCTTTACGGAGGAGCGATCGACCTGGGGTCCCAGCCGGTCAGGTCAGGTGGGCGGCGAGTGGGTTCGGACGCCTCGATCGCTCAGTTTAGGGCATGGCGCGCCCTGCTAGGTCCTCCAGGGCGCGGGCGTCCCGGGCAGGCTCTCGGCCGGCACCTTGCCCGAGTAGACCGCGTCGTAGCTCCAGTCCGGCAGCTTGTGGCGGTGCCGTTCGTCGAGGACCGCCACTCCGTCGACGATGTCGACGAGCTCGGCCACCAGCATGGGCTCTGTTGGCGGAGCGGTCCCGGCCACGTGGGCGGCGAACTCCTCGGGGAACCGTTCGATGATGCTCCCGACCGCGTTCTGCTGCTGCGTGGCCAGGTAACAACGGGACCGGTCGGTGACGGTGACGAGCCGCCGGCGGATCATGGCCAGGTCGTGGTCGGTCGCCTCGGAGCGGCACACCTTGGCCAGGAGGTCGGCCAGGACCAGCCCGTCCTGCTTGCAGGGAACGCACTGGCCGCAGGACTCGATGCCGAGGAAGCGGGCGATCCCGGCCGCCACCGCCACCATGTCGACGGTGTCGTCGAAGACGAGGAAGCCCGACGAGCCGAGGCCGCTGCCGATACCCGCCAACCCCTCGTAGCTGACCTGGGTGTCGAGGAGCGATCCGGGGATGACGGGGTTGGCGACACCGGACATGACGGCCTTGATCCAGCGCCCGGGCCGTGGTCCGCCGCCGATCGCCTCGATCACCTCGGCGAGCGCCGTGCCGATCCGCACCTCGCCCACCCCGTGGAAGCGGGTGGAGCCGGTCACCGTGCAGACCAGGGTTCCCGGAGCCCGCTTGGTCCCCACCGTCCTGAACCAGGCGGGGCCCCGGGCGACGATGCGGGGGATGTTGGCCATCGTCTCGACGTTGTTGACCAGCGCCGGCGCGACGTGGGCGCCGGCCGCCGAGGTGGTGGTGTGCACGTCGGAGGAACCGATCCGGGCACCGTCGTGCTCCGCCTCGGCCTCCTCGACGGTCAGCTTGAAGACCCCCCGGCGGAAGGTGGCCGAGACCCGGGGGAAGGGGTAGCCGCCCTGGATCGTCTCCAGGAGGGCGCTCTCCTCGCCGTAGAGGTACTCGTCCGGCCCCTCGAAGATCTCGAGCTGGACACCGCGGCTCCAGCCGGCGGCGGTGATCTCGTCGACGGCGGACCGCACCCGGGCACACTCGGCTTCGAAAGACTGCTTGAGGGCGATGATGACCAGGTCGGCACCGACCGCCTTGGCCGCGATGAGGGCCCCTTCGATCACCTGGTAGGGGTTCGTGCGCAGGATCGTGCGGTCCTTGAAGGTGCCGGGTTCGCCCTCGGCGCCGTTGACCACCACCGTCGACGGTTCGACGGGCGACCGGTTCCGGGCCACGGTCTGCCACTTCCGCCCGGTCGAGTAGCCGGCGCCGCCCCGCCCCCGCAGGCCCGAGGCGCGCACGAGGGCGATGATCCGCTGCGGCCGGAGCCCGGACGCGCCCTCGATGCCCCGGCCCCCGCCCCGCTCGACGTATTCGGCCAGCGAGGTGATGGGGCTGGGGTGGAGGACGCGATGGACGAGCGTCACGTCAGGCGGACTCGGCGGGGAGGGTGACGTCGAGGTTGACCTCGACTTCGTCCTTCACCTTGAGTGCGCCCATCATGGCGGAGAACGGCTTGATCCCGAACTGCGACTGGACGATCGTCATGCTGCCCGACAAGCGGCCGTCCGGCGTGGCCGTCAGGTCGAGCGTGACGGGCCGGCTCTGCCCGGCGATGGAGAGCGACCCCTCGGCCTTCACCTTGGTGTCGTTCACGTCGACCGAGGTCGACGTGAAGGTGATGCTGTCGTTGCCGAGCAGCCCCGAGATGTTCTTCTTGATGTCCTTCTTGTCTTTGTCGGACACCGGCTTGGCGCCGCCGGTGGCGGCCGTGACCTCCAGCGACCGGGGCTCGATGGTGGCTTTGACCTCGCTGCGGGACGGGTCGCCGTCCACCACCAGGGTCGCCTTCCAGTTGCCGGCCTCCAGGGTGAGGTCGTGGCCGACCTTCGAGGCCATGCCCTGCCGGCCGGTCTTCACCCGCACGCTGCCGTCAGACGGGCCGAGGTTGTAGGTACCGGGCTTGACGTTCATGGGTTCTCCTCGGATCGGGGACGGGCGGACTCTCGGTTCCGCAGCACGTGGTGGAGCAGCAGGAGCTGGGTCAGGGCCAGGGACGGGCTGTGTTCGCCGTCGAGCATCCCGAGGTTGGGGGGTAGGGACTCGTCGACGTCGAGGTCGGCCCAGATGGCTTCCTCGATGGGCCGGGTCAGCTCGGGCGGGGCGTAGCCGTGGACGTGGATGGCGTCCACCGGTTTGCCGTCCTCGTCGCGGATGAGCTTGAGGTGGACGGCCTTCTTGACGTCGTCGGTGATGATGGCCACCACGTCGGCGTGGGGGGCGGTGGGCCGCAGGAGGATGGTGGCCGACGGGAGGTGCTGGGCCGACTCCCCCCGGCTCTCGAGGGGGTCGAAGCGCACGACGATGTCGGCGTGGGCCCGCTGCGGGCGGATGAACTCGGCCGATTCCGGCTCCCGCCGGTCGAGCTCGGCCAGGACCTGCTCCTCGGCGTAGCCCCGCTTGCCGGTGTCGCGCTTGATCTTCCAGACCCGCCGGACGGCCTCCGGCGGGTCGAGGTACACGGTCACGTCGAAGCACGACCGGGCCGCCTTGGTGTACAGCGGAAGGAGCCCCTCGGCGATGCACAGCTGGCGGGGCTCGATCAGCACGGGCCGCTCGAGCTTCCCGTTGCCGTGGTTGTAGACGGGTTTGAGGACGGTCTGACCCGTGGCCAGCAGACGGAGGTGCTGCTCCATGATCTCGACGTAGTTGCAGTCGGGATGGAGAGCGGTAAACGGTTTTTCGGCTCTCTCGGTGCGGTCGTAGCGGTGGTAGTCGTCGACGCACACCGACACGACCCGCTCGCGGCCCAGCGCCTCGACCAGACCTCGGGTCAGGGTCGTTTTGCCCGCCGCGCTGTCGCCGGCGATGGCCAGCATCACCGGACGCAGCCCGACCTGGGCCGGGTACGCCGGCGGAAAAGCTATTTCGTCGTCTGTCATGGTCGTACCGATGCTTGCAGGCAACCGACTAGTTGTCTATTAAGTATCGGGCACAAGTCATCAGTGCTGGGTTATGTGTCCGGACGCAGTCGAACCCAGGGCAAATCGCCTAAACTTTTGACAATGGAAGCAATCGTGGCTGCCGTCCGGGTTCCGAAGGCGGCGGAGCTGGTGGCGGCGAAGATCCGGCGCCAGATCGTCGACGGCGAGCTCCCGGAGGGCACGGCCCTGCCGCCGGAGGCGGAGCTCGTGGCCCGCTACGGGGTGTCGCGGCCGACGCTGCGAGAGGCGTTCCGCATCCTGGAGTCCGAGCTGCTGATCGTGGTCCGGCGGGGCGTGAAGGGAGGGGCCCTCGTCCAGACGCCGAGCATCGACGTGGCCGCCCGCAGTGCCCAGTCCCTGCTGCAGTACCGGGGGGCGACGCTGGCCGACGTGCACCAGGCCCGCATCATGCTCGAGCCGCCGGCGGCGGCCATCCTGGCCGAGCGCCGCGATCCCGACGCGCTGGCGGTCCTGATGGCGGCGCACGACGACGAGATGGCGGCCGGCACCGACGAGGAGGTCCGCCGGCGCGGGGGCGGGTTCCACCGGGTGGTGGTGGAGCAGGCCGGGAACCGCACCCTCACGTTGTTGTCGGCCATGGTCCAGCAGATCATCGACCTCCAGACGGCCCGCAAGCAGGTGCTGGAAGCGACGGGGAAGATCCAGCGTCGCCATCGGACGCAGGGTCACGCCGACCACGCCCGGCTGCTGGAGCTGATCCGGGCCGGCGCCGCCACCGAGGCGGAACTGTTCTGGCGCCAGCACCTGGAGCGGGTGAAGGGCTGGCTGCTCGACGAGACCGATGCCGAGACGGTCCTGGAGCTCGTCGAGCGCTAACCGCGCGTCAGGAGCAGACAACCGGCCAGGGGGCCGCCGCCGGCCGCGGCCACGGCGACCTGCGCCCCGGTCACCTGACGGTCGCCGGCCTCGCCCCGCAACTGCAGCACTGCCTCGTGGAGGTGGCCGAAGCCGTGGAGCCGGCCGCCGGAGAGCTGGCCGCCACCGGTGTTGAGTGGGATCTCGCCGTCGAGGCCGATGCGCCGGCCGTCGTCGTCGGCCACGAACGGCCCCCCTTCGCCGGGGGCGCAGAAGCCGAGGGCCTCGAGCCAGGAGAGGGCGAGGAAGCTGAACCCGTCGTAGAGCAGGGCCACGTCGATGTCGGCGGGCCGGAGGTCGGTGCGGGACCAGAGCATGGCGGCGGCGTCGGCGTTGGCCATGGTGGTGAGGTCGCCGCCCTGGTCCCAGGCGAAGGGCCGCCGCAGCCCGCAGCCCACCGCTTCGAGGCGGACGGGCGGCCGGGGCCGGTCGGCGGCGGTCGAGCGGTGGGAGAGGATCACGGCCGTGGCGCCGTCGACAGGGACGTCGCAGTCGTAGAGGCCGAACGGCGTGGAGACCATGCGGGCGGCGAGGTACTGGGCCATGGTCATCGGGTCCCGGTAGACCGCTTTGGGGTTGAGCCCGGCATGGCGCCGTTCGACGATCGGGATCCAGCCCAGCTGCTCCCGGGTCGTGCCGTAGCGGTCGAAGTGGGCCTGGGCCGTAAGCGCCAGCCAGTTGGCCGCGGACGGCGCGCCGAACGGCGCCAGCCAGCGGCGGAAGTCGTCCATCGGACGGGCGGTCAGCACGCCGGCCCGTCCGGCGTCGCCCTGGGCCGAGGACTCCGTGACCGTCCGGAAGCACAGCACGTGGCTGGCCAGCCCACAGGCGACGGCCATGGCGGCGTCGATGACCGGGCCGAGCTGGCCCGGCGTCTGGTGCGCGCCGAGGTACCACCCGGCCGAGATGCCGAGGGCGTCGTGCAGGTCCCAGGCCGAGGCCCCGGCGAAGCCCGGGTCGTTCGACTCGCCGGGGAAGGTGGCGATGCCGTCGATGTCGGACGGTGTGAGCCCGGCGTCGGCCAGTGCGGCGAGCGCCGCCTCGACGGTGAGGTCGAGGCCGGCCCGTCCGAGGCGCCGGCCGACGGCGGATTGTCCGAGGCCGGTGACGGTCACGGAGTCCTCGAACCGGCCGTTCATGGTTGGGCCCCTGCGTCAGTGGGCGCAGCGTCATTGGGTGCAGCGGGGACGGGGGCGGGGCCGAAGACCGGCAGGTGGACGTCGCCGTGGGGCTCGAACCGGACGGTGACGGCCAGCCCGGCTCGCACGTTCTCGGGCCGGCAGTCAACGAGCCGGGTGAGGAACTGCAGCCCTTCCTGCTCCTCGAGCTCCACGATGGCCAGGGCGTAGGGCACCGGCAGGGCCGGGAACCATGGCTGGTGGTTGACGGTGTACGTCCGCACGCGGCCCCGACCCGACACGGGGGTCGGCGTGAGCGTCAAGGCGAGGCAGCGGCGACAGACGGGCCCCGGGGGATGGAGCCAGAACCCGCAGCGGTCGCAGCGCAGGATGAGCAGCCGGCCCGTCGCCCCACCCCGCCAGAAGTGCTCGTCGAGCGGAGTGACGAGGGGGACGGGGGGCCCGCCGCCGGCCGGCTCCGGAGCCGGGCTCACGACAGGGCGCCCCGGCGCGCCGCGGGCCGGCCCGGGTGAAGTCACGCCGGCGGCTCGCGGGGCAGGCCGAGGACCTGTTCTGCGATCGTGGTCCGTTGGATCTCGGCCGTGCCGGCGCCGATGGTCGAGGCCCGGGTCTTGAGGAACCCCCACGTCCACCGGCCTCCCTCGGGGGCGTCGGCGGCGGTGGGGTCGAGCATCCCGGCCGGGCCGCAGAGCGACACCGCCAGCTCGTGGAGGCGCTGCTCGAAGCGGGCCAGATGCAGGCGCGACACCGACGACGCCGGCCCGGGCTCCTCGCCCCGGGTCACGGCGGCGCCGACCCGGGCGAAGGTCAGGGCCAGCAGCCGGACGTCGGCCTCGAGGCGGGCCAGCTCCTGGCGCACCACCGGTTCGTCGGCCCGGCCAAGCGTGCGGGCGAGGCGGAACAGCTCGTCGACCACCCGCCGGTAGCGCACGGCCAGCGCCACCCGCGACGTCGATCGTTCGTGGCCGAGGCTGGTGCGGGCTACGGCCCATCCGCCGTTCTCGTCGCCGACCCGCCGCTCCACCGGCACCCGGACCGCGTCCAGGAAGACCTCGGCGAAGAAGGCCCCGCCGGTCATGTCCCGCAACGGACGGACGGTGAGCCCCGGGCTGGCCATGTCGACCAGCAGGTAGGTGATGCCGTCGGCGCCGGAGCCGGGCGGGCCGGTGCGGACGAGGGTGAACATCCAGTCCGCCTCCGTGGCCCGGCTCGTCCAGACCTTCTGCCCGGTCACGACGTACCCGTCGCCGTCGCGCACCGCCCGGGTGCGCAGGGCAGGGAGGTCGGAGCCCGCCTCGGGCTCGGAGAACCCCTGGCACCACAGCTCGTCGGCCCGCACGATGGGCCGCAGGAAGCGCTCCTTCTGCTCCGGCGTGCCGTAGCGGAGGAGGGCCGGGCCGACGATGAACGAGTTCGGCGACGGATGGGCGGGGGCCCTGGCCTGCGCCATCTCCTGGTGATACACCAACTGGAGCCCGGCCGGGAGGTCCATGCCGCCCCACTCCTTGGGCCACCCCGGTGCGGCCCAACCGGCGTCGGCCAGGACGGCGGCCCAGTCCCGTTCGAAGCGCAGCCGGTCTCCGGCCGCCTTCGGTGGGCGCCCGGGATGGTGGGCGGCCAGGAACGCCCGCAGCTCCCGGCGGAAGGGCACCGCCGGGCCGCCATCGCGGGACGGGCGCAGCCGGGTCGTGGGCACGCGCAAATAATAGCTGTATGATTTGCTCGTTCGGCAAGGAGGGAGGACCAGTGGCGGATCTCACCGGGAAGGTGGCGCTGGTGACGGGGGCGGCGTCCGGGATCGGGGCCGCCTCGGCTCTGGCCTTCGCCGCCGCCGGCGCCCGGGTGGCGGCCTGCGACCGCGACCTGGCCGGCGCCGAGGCGACGGCCAAGCTCATCGCCGAAGCGGGCGGGGAGGCGATGGCCGTGGCCGTCGACGTCACCGACGCCGATCAGACGCAGGCGATGGTGGACCGGATCGTGGCCGCCTTCGGCCGGCTCGACTGCGCCCACAACAACGCCGGGATCACCGGGTCGTCGGCGCCGACCGGCGACTACCCGCTGTCCGAGTGGGACAAGGTCCTGGCCGTGAACCTCACCGGCGTGTTCCTCTGCCTCCGGGCCGAGCTGCCCGCCCTGGTGGCCGGCGGCGGTGGCGCCGTCGTCAACACCGCCTCGTTCTCCGGATTGGTGGCCGTCCCCCGGATTCCCGCCTACGTCGCCTCGAAGCACGGCGTCGTCGGGCTGACCAAGGCCGCCGCCGTCGAGTACGGCCGCAAGGGGGTCCGGGTCAACGCCGTCTGCCCCGGCAGCACCCGGACGCCGATGGTGGAAGGGTTCTCGGGCGGCGACAGCCGGGTGGAAGAGGCGATGGCCGCCGCCTCACCGATGCGGCGCCTGGCCGAACCGGAGGAGATCGCCCGCACCGTCGTGTGGCTGTGCTCCGACGAGGCGTCGTTCGTGAACGGCCACTCCCTGGCGGTCGACGGGGGCGCGGTCATCCAGTGAACCCGTCCCCGACCGACCGGGCCGCCGGCACCGACACCGTCCGGATCCCCAAGGCGGCCGAGCTCGTGGCCCGGGGTCTGCGGGCCCGCATCGTCGGCGGGGAACTGCCCGAGGGGGCGCCGCTGCCGCCGGAGGGACAGCTGATGGGGCAGTTCGGCGTGGCCCGCACCACGGTGCGGGAGGCGTTCCGGGTGCTCGAATCCGAAGGGCTGCTGGAGGTGCGGCGGGGCGCCGGCGGGGGAGCCCGGGTCCGGGCGCCGTCGGAGGCGGCCGTGGCCCGCTACGCCGGACTCGTGCTGCAGTTCCAGGGTGCGACGCTGGCCGACGTCCACGAGACCCGCATCCGGCTCGAAGCACCGCTGGCCGCCCAGCTGGCGCGCCGCAACGGAGACGAGGTCATGGTGCGGGCGCTGCGGGCGGCGCTGGCGGAGGAGGCCGAGGCGCTCGTCCAGCCCGAGAGCCTCCCCTGGGCCGAAGGCCGCTTCCACCGCACCCTGGTCCGCCTGGCCGGTAACCAGACGGTGGACGTGCTGAGCGCGGTGGTCAACCGGATCATGGCCCGGCACGTGGCCCGCTTCATCGCCGAGCGGGGCGCCGAGCCCGCCACCCACGCCGGCCACCTCGAGGCCCACCGGGCCCACCAGCGCCTCGTCGAGCTGGTCGAGGTCGGCGCCGCCTCGGAAGCCGAGGTCCTGTGGCGCCGCCATCTCGAGGCCGGCACGGAGCAGCTGATGGCCCACGTGTCGGACGCCGTCCTCGACGTGATGGAGTAACGCTCCGCCCGACCCGGTGCCATCCGGCCCGCCGGCGTGACCCCCCGGCCAACGGGCGTTCGATTTCCGCTGTATCCCGGTAATGGAACGCCGGTTGGGCCCGTGGGCCCCGCCGCCGCGTTCTGGCGTTCGATTTCCGCTCCCTTGCCGGAATACGAACGCCGGTTTCAGCCTGTGCCGGGGTAGCCACCGCCGCCGTGTTGCTCGTCGAGGGCGCCGTAATCGACGGCTCCGCCCCGGCGGGGGAGCGACTCCACGAACTCGACGATGCGCGGTTTCTTGTAGGACGCGATGCGGTCCCGGCAGTGGGCGATCAGCGCCGCGGCGGTGAGGTCGTCGGCGTCGGCGGCCGGGACGACGATGGCTTTGACCGACTGGCCCCAGGCCGGGTCGGGCACGCCGATGACGGCGGCGTCGGCCACCGCCGGGTGGGACCGCAGGCAGGCCTCGACCTCGGCGGGGTAGACGTTCTCGGCCGCCGACTTGATGATCCGGGTCATCGGGCCGACGAAGGTCAGCGAACCGTCGGACTCCCGCCGGCCGAGATCGCCGGTGTGGTGCCAGCCGCCCCGGCGGCGGGCGGTGGAGAGCTCGGGGCGGCGGTGGTAGCCGGTCATCACCATCGGCCCCCGCACGACGATCTCGCCCACGGCCCCGGGCGGAAGGACGTCGCCGCCGGGCCCCACGATCTCGACCCGGGCCAGCGGGCCCGGCCGACCGGCCGTCCCCCGGCCGGGACGGGCGGGATCGACGTAGGTGACGACGCCGGCCAGTTCCGTCTGGCCGTAGCCGCTGCGGGGGAGCGGCCGGTCGTCCACGGTCACCATGGCGTTCCACCCCGGCGGCCCCGGCTTGGCCCGCAGGCTCGACAGGTCGAACCGGCCGTCGCGGTTCGCCTCCACCATGGCGTCGACCGTGGGCGGCTGCAGGAAGGCGCCCGTGCAGCGGTGCACCGACACGAGCCGGCACAGCTCCTCGGCGTCGACCCGGGGCGTGAACACGTTGGTGCCGCCGGCGAAGAACGTGGCCAGCGTCGCCTTGAAGGTGCCGACGTGGAAGAGCGGCCCGCTGTTCAGGTAGACGTCGTCGGCGCTGGCGAGGCCCAGCGCGGTGCCGGCGAAACCCTGCGCCAGCAGCGCCCGCTGGGGCAGCAGCGCGCCGTTGGGCCGGCCGTCGAACGCCGCGGTGTAGAGGATGAGTACGGGCGCCTCGGGGTCGACCGCCTCCGCCGGCGCGGGCCCGGCCCCGAGCAGTGCCTCGTAGCCGCCGACGCGGCGGGAGGCCGACGCGTCGGCGCCACCGGTACCACCCGTGCGCCCGGCACCGCCGGCGGCGTCGGGATCGTCGTGGCGGATCCAGTGGGCGGTGGCCGCTGCCGTCGACCCGGCGCGGGTCTTGGCCACGCGTTCGCCGATCTCGGCGTCCTGCCACACGACGACGGAGGGTTCGAGGTCGTCGAGCACGAAGGCCAGCTCCTCCGGGCTCTGGCGCCAGTTGGCCGGGCAGCAGGCGGCGCCCAGCCGCCCGGCGGCCAGCAACAGCTCCAGCAGCCGGTGGCAGTTCTGGCCCAGCCACAGGATCCGGTCGCCGGCGCCGATGCCGACGGCGGCCAGCCCGCCGGCCAGCCCGTCCACGCGCCGGTCGAGTTCGGTCCACGAGTAGCGGACGTCGCCGCACACCGCGGCGATGCCGTCCGGTCGGGCCAGGCGGTGCTCCCGCAGGACGTCCCCGAGCGTCAACCAGGCAATGGGGTTCCGTTCGAGCGGGCCCGGTTCGTTCGGGGTCATGGCTCGTCGATCACCCGCACGGCCTTGTAGCCCGCCCGGGCGAGGGTCCCGGGCGCGAGGAACTCGACGTCGACCGGCACGCCGCAGCGCCGCTCCAGCCGGCCGGCCAGCCCGTCAGGCCCGGAGACCGGGCCGGTGTGCTCCACCCGGACGCTCAACCGGTCGGCGCCGGGCCGGCGCACGAGCACGAACTCGGCGTCGGGCGCCAGCTCCCACCACACGTCGATGGGCAGGATCTCCTGGTCGGCCACGGGGACGAGGTCCTTCACCCGGCCTTCGTAGAACCCCCGGCGCGACGTCTCGCCGCACCCGCAGGGCTCGTCCTCCACCCGCACGACGTCCTCGAGGTCGTAGCGCAGCATGGGGTTGTCCCGGCCGAGCGACGTCACCACCAGGCTGCCCCGCTGCCCGGCGGGAACAGCTTCGCCGGTGGCCGGGTCGAGGACCTCGACGATGGCGTAGTCCTCCGCGATGTGGGCGCCCCGCCCCGGGCCGCAGGCCGACCCCAGGTAGCTCACGCACTCCTGTCCCGCGCTCAGCTTGTCGGACTGCGCCGCCGGCCCGACCCCCTCGGGCTCGGGGAGCCGCACCGGCGAGCCGATCCGCTCCGCCGCCTCCCGGAACCGGACCAGCGCGGCCGGGAACAGCCGCCAGTGGTCGACCGGCAGCCCCTCCAGCCTGCGCAGGACCCGTTCGGCGTGCTCGGCCGACTCCGGCGGGCCGACCGAGATCGGCAGGATCCCCATGTGCTCGTAGGCACCGGTGGTCATGGCCGCGCCGCCGTTGAGATACCCGGGGTGGGCGGTGACGACGACCTGGCCCGGCCGCAGCCCGGCCCGCCAGTGGGCCCGGGCGGCCAGCTCGTAGTCGAGCCGGAGGTCGGCCGCCGTCCACGTGACGAACGTCGCCCGGCCGGTGGTCCCGGACGAGGTGGCCAGCCGGATCGACCCGGCCAGCCCGACGCCGCGGTAGTCGCCCAGCGGCGGCTGCTCGGTCTCGCTGGCCCGAAGGTCGCTCTTTCGGACGGGCGGCAGCCGCGAAAGATCGTCGAGTGCCTTGATGTCGTCGGTCCCGATGCCGGCGGCCTCGAACCGGCGCCGCCAGAACGGCGCCCCCTCGAAGGCTCGCCGGACCGCCTCCCGGAGCCGCTCCTCCTGGAGTAGCCGCAGGTCAGGGCGGGGGAGGGTCTGGGCCTGCTCGTCCCACCACCGACGGTCCTCCATAATTCGCTAGTATATTTGCTGTTTCGGCTTGGGCGGCAAGCGGAGGGGACAGCTGTGGCCTACGAGACGGTCGTCTTCGACGTCGGCGACGACCATGTCGCCACCATCACCCTCGACCGGCCCGAGGTGCTCAATTCGTTCAACCAGACCATGCTCGACGAGTTCGCCGACATCTGGCGGCGCTGCCGCACCGACGACTCCATCCACGCCGTCGTGCTGCGGGCCAACGGGGAGCGGGCCTTCTCGACCGGAGTCGACCGGAAGGAGGGGCGGGACCGGCACCCCAACCCCTGGAGCGAGGACGATCCCGGCTTTTTCCTCGGCGCCAAGCAGAACCGGGTGTGGAAACCGCTGATCTGCGCCCTCCACGGCATGGTGGCGGGCGGGGCGTTCTACTGGGTCAACGAAGCGGACGTCGTCATCTGCGCCGACGACGCCACGTTCTTCGATCCCCACACCAGCTACGGCATGACCTCGGCCCTCGAGCCGGCCGGGCTGCTGCGGCGCATGCCGTTCGGCGAGGTGATGCGGCTGGCGCTGTTCGGCCTCGACGAGCGCATCTCGGCCCGCCGGGCGTACGAGATCGGCCTGGTGAGCGAGGTCGTGCCCCGGGCGGAGCTGCGGGACCGGGCCCACACCCTGGCCCGGCGGCTGGCCGAGAAGCCCCCGCTGGCCGTCCAGGGCACGGTGAAGGCGGTGTGGGACTCGTTCCACATGAGCGCCGCCGGCGCCCGGGAGATCCCGCTCCACTACCCGCAGCTCGGCAACCCGCCGTCCAAGCTGGACTTCGACGCCGGCGCCCGTCCCGACTACGAGACCCGGTGACCCCGAAGGTCTCGCTCCGGATCCGCTTCGCCCCGGGGCCGCTTCCGGCCCGGATGGTGGCCGCGGCCGAGGACCTCGGCCTCCACGGCGTGTGGGTCAACGAGCCGTGGGGGTTCGACGCCGGCGCCGTCCTCGGGGCGGTGGCGGCCACCACCCGGCGGGTCTTGCTCGGCACCCACATCGTGTCGGTCTACGCCCGGACACCGGCGGCCACGGCGGGCCTCGCCGCCGCGTTGCAGGTGCTGTCGGAAGGCCGGTTCCGCCTGGCCCTGGGTACGTCGGGCCCCCAGGTCGTGGAAGGGTGGCACGGCGTCCCGTTCGAACGGCCGCTGGCTCGGACCCGCGACACCATCGCCGTCGTGCGGGCCGCCCTGGCCGGGGAACCCGTCGCCCACCACGGGCAGTCCGTCACGCTGCCGCTGCCCGGCAGCCGGGGGAAGGCGCTGCGCTTCTCGCAGCTCGGCGAGCCGCTGGAGGTGCCGATCTACCTGGCCGCGCTCGGCCCGGCCAACCAGCGGCTCACCGCCGAGGTGGCGGACGGGTGGACGCCCACGCCGTATTCGCCCGACCACGACGACGCCTGTGCCGGCCCCCTCCGCAAGGCCCTGGCCGACAACGGCCGGACGGTCGCCTTCGCCCCGGTCGTGCCGCTGGCCGTCGGCGGCGACGTCGACGCGCTGCTCGACCTCGAGCGGGGCTGGTCGGCCTTCTATCTTGGCGGGATGGGCACGTCACAGCAGAACTTCTACGCCAACGTCGCCCGGGCCATGGGCAAGGAGGCGATGGTGGAGCGGATCGCCGCCGCCTGGCAGTCGGGCGACAAGGCCGGCGCCCGGGCCGCCGTCGACACCGACTACGCCGACTCGATCGGCCTCTTCGGCACCCCGGCCCGCATCCGCGACCGCCTGGCCCGCTACACCGAAGCCGGGATCGACGAGCTGGCCATCGAGCTCCGCAACCCCGACCCCGACTGGGCCCTGGCCGACCTCCGGGCCTTCTGGGACGTGGTGGCCGCATGAGCGGGTGCCCGAGCAAAGGACGCGAGGGCGTCGAGACGGGCGGGTCGTGATGGAGCCGGCCGAGTTCACCGAGCTCACCTACGACGTGGAACTCGGCGTGGCGCTGGTCACGCTCAACCGGCCTGACCGGCGCAACGCCTGGAGCGGGGCCATGGCGACGGAGTACCGCTGGGCGCTCCACCACGCCCACACCGACCCCGG
>JAUZEX010000747.1 GCA_030838815.1 Actinomycetota bacterium | reverse complement strand
TCAGCCCGCCGTGGATCAACAAGTACTACATCATGGACCTGGCTCCGGGCCGCAGTTTCGCCGAGTGGTCAGTCAACCACGGCCACACCGTGTTCCAGATCAGCTACCGCAACCCCGACGCCACGATGGGGCACGTGCGGCTCGACGACTACCTGCTCGACGGCCCCCGCACCGCCCTCGACGTCATCAACGACATCACCGGGTCCGAGAAGGTCAACATGGTGGGCCTCTGCCTGGGCGGCAGCCTGACGGCGATGCTGCTGGCCTACATGGCGGCCAAGGGCGACAACCGCCTGAACTCGGCGACGTTCCTCAACACGCTGGTCGACTTCTCCGAGCCCGGCAGCCTCGGCACCTTCTCCGACCCCGAGTCGGTGGCCCGCCTCGAGAAGAAAATGGAAAAGGCCGGTTACCTCGACTCCAACGAGATGTCCCGGACGTTCGACTTCATGCGGGCCAACGACCTGATCTGGAGCTACGTGGCCACCAGCTGGCTGATGGGGGAACCTCCCCCGGCCTTCGACATCCTGGCCTGGAATGAGGACGGCACCCGCATGCCGGCGGCCATGCATTCGTTCTACCTCCGGTCCTGCTACATCGAGAACCAGCTTGCCCGGGGTGTCATGACCCTGGCCGACACCCCCCTCGACCTGGGCTCGATCAAGGCCGACACCTACGTGCTCTCGGCCAAGGAAGACCACATCGCGCTGTGGACCACGGCCTACAAGACGACCCAGCTCCTACCCGGGCATGTCCGCTACACATTGAGCTCGTCGGGCCACATCGCCGGGATCGTCAACCCGCCGAGCCCGAAGGCGATGTACTGGACCAATCCCAAGAATCCCGCCGACCCCAAGGCTTGGCTGGCCGGGGCCACCGAGCACAAGGGATCGTGGTGGGAGGACTGGACGGCCTGGATCGCCGAGCGGTCGGGGGCCAAGCGCGACGCTCCCGCCATGGGCAGCGCCGTCCACCCGCCCGTCGACGACGCCCCCGGAAAGTACGTCCTCGGCTAAGTACGATCCCCACAGAGCGCTTGACATACCAAGCGCCTGGGTAGTATCCTTTGCAACAACACAGACGAGAACGTCACACGAGTTGCAAGGAGAACCCCCTATGGCGACCGCCACCGACATGTTCACCTCCCTTGAGGACCAGGTCCTGGAGACCGTCAAGCAGGGTCAGGAAGCCATTGTGAAGGCCGTCCGCACCTGGGCCGACGCCAGCAAGAACCTGATCCCCGACCTCCCCCCGATGCCCTTCAGCGACCAGCTCCCCGCCACGTCCGACATCGTCGAGAACGCCTTCGCCTTCTGCGACAAGATGCTCGCCTCCCAGCGGGAGTTCGCCTCCGCCATCCTGGACGCGGCCAAGCCCGTCCTCGGCGCCACCGACAAGGCGATCAAGAACGGCGCGGCCAAGGCCGCTCCGGCCGCCAAGACCAGCGCTGCGGCCTGATCCTTCTTCTGTTCTGAGAACCGGCCGCCCCCCCTCGGCCAGGTTCTTGGCCCCTGCCCGGCGAGATCACTTCTCGCCGGGCAGCGGCGCGTCATCTGACGGGTTGCGAGCGAGGAGTGTGCGTTGAGCCAGATCGATCGGGTGGGTGTGGTCGGCTGCGGCCTGATGGGTTCGGGAATCGCCGAGGTGTGCGCCCGGGCCGGCCTCGACGTCGTCGTGCGCGAGGTGAACCAGGGCGCCCTCGACGCCGGCCGTCAGCGCATCGAGGGCTCGCTCGACCGGGCCGTCCGGGCCGGGAAGCTGCCCGAGGCCGATCGTGACCAGACGCTGTCCCGGCTCCGCTACACCACGGACTTCGGCGACTTCGCCGACCGGCAGCTCGTCGTCGAAGCGGTGATCGAGAACGAGGCCGAGAAGCTCGACGTCTTCCGTGGGCTCGACAAGGCGGTGGAGGCCGACGACGCCATCCTCGCCTCCAACACGTCGTCGATCCCCGTCATGAAGCTGGCCATGGCCACCAACCGGCCGGCCTCGGTGCTCGGGCTGCACTTCTTCAACCCCGTCCCTGTCATGCACCTCGTCGAGCTCATCCCTTCACTGCTCACCGCTCCGGAGACCGCCGCCGCTGCCGAAAGCTTCGCTGAGGGCGTCCTCGACAAGCGGGTCATCCGGTCCAAGGACCGGGCCGGCTTCATCGTCAATGCTCTTCTGATCCCGTACCTGCTGTCGGCCATCCGGATGCTGGAATCAGGCTTTGCCACCGCCGAGGACATCGACTCCGGCGTCGTCGAAGGCCTCCGCCACCCCATGGGCCCCCTCGCCCTCACCGACCTCATCGGCCTCGACACCACCATCGCCGTGTCGCAGTCGCTGTACGAGGAGTTCAAGGAGCCGCTCTACGCCCCGCCGCCGCTCCTGTCGCGGATGGTGGAAGCGGGTCTGCTGGGCCGGAAGGCCGGCCGCGGCTTCTACGACTACACGCGCTAGAAAGTGCGTATGGCCGAGGATCCCTGGAGAACGCAGCTCGAGGCGTTCGGCAGTTTCGTGCGTACCCAACGGCAGCTGGCCAAGCTCTCGCTGCGGGAGCTGGCCGAGCTGGCCACTGTCTCGAACCCGTACCTGAGCCAGATCGAGCGCGGGCT
>JAUZEX010000720.1 GCA_030838815.1 Actinomycetota bacterium | reverse complement strand
GACCTGATCCGCAGCCTCCGGGCCGCCGAGGCGGAAGGGCTGGAGCTGGTCGGGGTTTTCCACTCCCACACCCACACCGAGGCGTGGCCGTCGCCGACCGACGTCCGCCAGGCCCTGGAGCCAGGCTGGCTGTACGTGATCGTCAGCCTGAAGGACGGCGACCCGGTCCTGCGCTCCTTCCGGATCACGGACGGGAACATCCAGGAGACTCCGGTCGTTCTCGAAACCTGACCGGAACGCAGGATTTTGTAGACTGGGCGGGGAGGTCCACCGTGATGCCTGTCGAAGTCCGCTTGCCCACCATTTTGCGCCCGCACGTCGGCGGCGTTCCCACGGTCACGGCCGAGGGCGCGACCGTGGGTGAGCTGTTCGACGGCCTGGTGGCCCGCTACCCGAGCCTGAAGGGCCAGCTCGTCACCGAGACCGGCGACCTGCACAAGTTCGTCAACGTGTACCGCAACGACGACGACATCCGTTACACCGGCCGGCTCGACACACCCGTCGGCGAGAACGACGTGGTGTCCATCATTCCCGCCGTCGCCGGCGGCTGACCACCGGCCGCACCACGCGGCCAAGCCCGGAGGCTCCTGACATGCGCGTCGACTCCGTCCTCGACCTGATCGGCAACACACCGCTGGTCGCGGCGCATCAGCTCTCACCCAACCCGAACGTCCGCCTGTTCGTGAAGCTGGAAGGCAACAACCCGGGCGGCTCGGTGAAGGACCGCATCGCCAAGTCGATGATCGAGGACGCCGAGGCGGACGGGCGCCTGCTGCCCGGCGACACGATCCTGGAGCCCAGCTCCGGCAATACGGGCATCGGCCTGGCGCTCGTCTGCCGGGTGAAGGGCTACCGGCTCCGGGTGGTCCTGCCCGAGAACGTGTCGGTGGAGCGGCGTCAGCTGCTGGAGATCTTCGGCGCCGAGGTCATCCCCTCCCCGAAGGAGGAGGGCAGCAACGGCGCCATCCGGGTGGCGAAGGAGCTGGCCAAGGAGGGCGGCGTCGTCTTCCTCTACCAGTACGGCAACGCCGCCAACCCCAGGGCCCACTACACCGGGACGGGACCCGAGATCTGGGCCGACTGCCCCGAGGTGGACGCCTTCGTGGCCGGGCTCGGCACCAGCGGCACGCTGATGGGCGTGGGCCGGTACCTGAAAGAGCGGAAGCCGTCGGTGAGGATCGTGGCCGTCGAGCCGCCGGCGGGGGAGGACGTGCAGGGCCTCCGCTCCCTCGACGAGGGCTACATCCCGCCGATCTTCGATCCCGAGGTCCTCGACCGGCGCTTCATCGTGCGGCTCAACGAGTCGATCGAGTGGACGCGGCGCCTGGCCGACCTGGGCATCTTCGCCGGCCTGTCGTCGGGGGCGGTGGTGGCCGGGGCGGCCAAGGTGGCGGCCACCATGGACCAGGGCACGATCGTCGCCCTCCTGCCCGACGGCGGCTGGAAGTACCTCTCCACCGGCGCCTGGACCGACGACATCGACGCCGTCGTCGAGCGGGCCCGCCGGATCATCTACTTCTAGGCCAGACGTCTACTTCTAGGAGGGTCTTGACGTCTCCGGATGTCGCCGACGCCGTCGCCGTCCTCCGCCGGGGCGGGCTGGTGGCGTTCCCGACCGAGACCGTCTACGGGCTCGGCGCCGATGCCGGCAATCCGGCCGCGGTCGAACGCCTCTTCGCCGTGAAGGGCCGGCCCCGGACCCACCCCGTGATCGTCCACCTGGCCGAGGCGACGGCCGTGAAGGGCTGGGCGGCCGAGGTGCCGCGGGACGCCTGGGCGCTGGCCGACGCCTTCTGGCCCGGCCCGTTGACGCTCATCCTCCCGGCGGCCGCCCACGTACCGGGCGGCGTCACCGGCGGGGCGGCCACCGTCGGGCTGCGGGTGCCGGCCCAGCCGCTGGCGCTGGAGTTGCTGGCCGCCTTCGGCGGCGGGATCGCCGCCCCCTCGGCCAACCGTTTCGGACGGGTGAGCCCGACCACCGCCGCCCATGTCCGGGCCGACCTCGGCGCCGACGTGGATCAGATCCTCGACGGGGGGCCCTGTGCCGTGGGCGTGGAATCGACCATCGTCGACCTGAGCCGGGGCACACCCCGGGTCCTCCGCCTCGGCGGGCTGTCCGTCGAGGCGCTGTCCGAGGTGCTCGGCTACGCCGTGGAGGTGCTGCCGCTCGCCGCCGCAGGCCGGGTCGGGGGGCCGGGGCCGGCCGGGGCGGGCCTCGCCCACACAGGGCCCGCGGCCGTCGACCACGATGCCCCGCCCGCCCCCGGGACTCTGGCCTCCCATTACGCCCCCGAGGCCCGCGTCGAGGTCGTGGCGGTCGAGGCCGTGGCCGGGCGGGCGGAGACGTTGCTGGCCGAGGGCCGGCGGGTCGGGCTCCTCGCCCCCCGCCGGGTCGAGGGGCTCCCGCCGGGCGTCGACGCCCTGCCGCCGGCCGGCGGGTCGCAGGCCTACGCCCAGTGTCTCTACCAGCGCCTCCGGGAGGCCGACCGCCGGGGGCTCGACGTCCTCCTCGCCGTCCCCCCGCCCGAGACCGGAATCGGCGCCGCCGTCGCCGACCGTCTCCGCCGGGCCGCCGCCGCCGGCTGAGCGCCAACTGACCGTCAACCTGCGTTCCACCGTCGCGCATAGCGCGACCCAGCAGCGCATGTTCGGAGGTGAGGGCGGGTTCGGCGGGAACCTGCGCTCCTTCGTCGCGCCTGGCGCGACGGACGAGCGCAGGTTCGGGTGGCGAGGCGGCGTCGAGCGGGCGGATAGCGTGACGGGGCAATGGACGGGCGGCCGATCGGGGTGTTCGACAGCGGGCTCGGGGGGCTCACGGTGGTCCGGGCCCTGCTCGACCTGCTTCCCGACGAGCACCTCGTCTACTTCGGCGACACCGGGCGCTTCCCGTACGGGCCCAAGCCCCGGGAGGAGGTCCTCAAGTACGCCTTCGAGATCACCGAGCTGCTCATGGGCCACGACGTGAAGCTGATCGTGGTGGGGTGCAATTCGGCCGCCGCCGCCGCCCTAACCGAGCTGAGGGCCCGCTACGAGGTCCCGCTCACCGGCGTGATCGAACCGGGGCTGCGGGCCGCGGCGGCCGCCACCCGCACCGGGCGGGTCGGCGTCATCGGCACCGTGGGGACGATCGCCTCCGGCGCCTACCAGCGGGCTGCCGCCCTGTGGCCCGGCATCGAGCTGACCTGCGCCGCCTGCCCCGGCTTCGTCGAGTTCGTGGAGGCCGGCGACGTCGACTCCGATCAGGTCTTCGTGCTGGCCGAGCGGCTCCTGGCCCCGGTCCGGGCGGCGGGGGTCGACACCCTGGTGCTCGGCTGCACCCACTACCCGCTCCTGGCCCGCACCATCGGCGACGTGATGGGCCGCGACGTCGTCCTCGTCTCGTCGGGGGAGGAGACGGCTTTCGAGGTGGCGGCCGTACTCGACGCCGTCGGGGCGCGCCGGCGCCCGCCCGGGGGGTCCGGCGTGGCCCCGGGCGATCCGGGGGTGTCCCCCGGAGAGGCGGACGCCCGCCGCACGTTCCTCACCAGCGGCGACCCGGCCACCTTCCGGACGCTGGGCTCCCACTTCCTCGGGCCCGAGGTCGACGCCGTGGAGGCCTGGCGGTGGAGCTGACCGTGCTCGGCTGCAGCGGCTCCTACGGCGCCCCGGCCGGCGGCGCCTGCAGCGGCTACCTCCTCCGCACCTCCGGCGCCGCCCTGTGGCTGGACTGCGGCAACGGCACGCTGGCGAACCTCCAGCGCCACATCACGCTTGGCGGCTCACGCCGCGATGATCAGGGAGACACCCCCTGTCCCCCGGGCGTCGACGACCTCACGGCCCTCGTCATCACCCACTGGCATCCCGACCACTGCGCCGACGTCTACGGCCTCCAGGTGCTGTTCAACTACGGCCTCGGGCGGACGGGGTTCCCGGTCTACGCCCCGGAGGGGACCGAGGCCCGGCTGGCGACGCTGGTCGACGGCGACTGGGGCGGTGCCTTCGCCTGGGCGGCGGTGGGTGACGGCGACGCGGTCACCGTGGGCGACTGCGCGCTCCGGTTCTCCCGCACCGCCCATCCGCCGCCCACGATGGCGGTCGAGGTCTCCGCCGACGGGAAGCGACTCGTCTACACCGCCGACACCGGGCCCGACTGGTCGGCGGAGGCGTTCGGGCCCGGCGCCGACCTGGTGCTGTCGGAGGCGACCTTCCAGCGCGACAACGAGAGCAGCGGCATCCATCTCTCGGCCCGCCAGGCCGGGGCGGCGGCCCGGGCGGCGGGCGCCCGGCGCCTCATGTTGACCCACCTCTGGCCGGGACTCGACCCGACGGCCTCCGTCGTGGAAGGCTCGGAAGCCTTCGGCCGGGAGGTCCTCCTGGCCGCCCCCCACCAGCGGACGAGGATCTGAGCATGACGACGCGCCCCGACGGTCGCGGCCCGGAAGACCTCCGGCCGCTCCGTTTCACCCGCGACTTCACCGAGATGGCGGCCGGCTCCGTCCTCGTCGAGATGGGCCGAACGAAGGTGATCTGCACCGCCTCCGTCGAGGACCGCATCCCGCCCTGGCTCCGGGGCAAGGGCCGGGGCTGGGTGACGGCCGAGTACTCGATGCTGCCCGGGTCCACAACCGAACGGACCGACCGGGAGGCCGTCAAGGGGAAGCTCTCCGGCCGGACTCAGGAGATCCAGCGCCTCATCGGCCGGTCGTTGCGGGCGGTCTGTGACCTGCCCATCCTGGGCGAGAACCAGATCACCGTCGACTGCGACGTCATCCAGGCCGACGGCGGCACTCGTACAGCATCCATTTCCGGTGCGTATCTCGCCCTCCACGACGCCTGCACCCGGCTGGTGGCAGCCAAGCGGATCCCGGCCCACCCGCTGACCGAAGGGGTGGCGGCCGTCTCCGTCGGGATCGTCGACGCCGTCGCCCTCCTCGACCTGCCCTACGTGGAGGACGTCAAGGCCGAGGTCGACATGAACGTGGTGATGACGAGCTCGGGCCGGTTCGTCGAGGTGCAGGGCACGGCCGAGGGCAAGGCCTTCTCCAAGGCCGAGCTCGACGACCTCCTGGCGCTGGCCGAGCACGGCATCGCCGAAATCCTCGAGGCGCAGGAGAAGGTGCTGGACACGCCGCCGGCGCCCCGGGGCAAGCGGTGAAGCTGGTCCTCGCCTCGGCCAACCCCGACAAGGCGGCCGAGATCCGGTCCATCCTGGCCGGCGCGATGGGCGACCTCGACCTCTCGCCCCGTCCCGACACGATCGCTGATGTGGACGAGACCGGGGTCACGTTGCTGGAGAACGCCCGGCTGAAGGCGGCCGCCATCGCCGCCGCCACCGGGGAGGCGGCCGTGGCCGACGACACCGGCCTCCTCGTCGACGCCCTCGACGGCGCCCCCGGCGTCCGGTCGGCCCGCTTCGCCGGCGAGGCCGCCACCTACGCCGACAACGTCGCCAAGCTCCTCGGCGAGCTGGCGGGCGTGGCGGCCAGCCGCCGCACGGCCCGCTTCGAGACGGTGGCCCTGGTCCGCTGGCCCGACGGACGGGAGGTGGCCGCCACCGGCGCGGTGGAGGGCGTCATCACCACCGGGGCGAGGGGAGCGGGCGGCTTCGGCTACGACCCCGTCTTCGTGCCAGTCGAGGGGGACGGGCGCACCTTCGCCGAGCTGGCCCCCGAG
>JAUZEX010000674.1 GCA_030838815.1 Actinomycetota bacterium | reverse complement strand
AGCAGGTCGTCGCGCTCGGCCAGGTCGGCGGCCGAGCCCGAGAAGCGGACCGTGCCCTTCTCCAGGAACACGGCCCGGCCGGCCAGGTGGAGGGCGACGGTGACCGACTGCTCGACGAGGATGGTGGTGAGCCCGCCGCCCGACAGGTGGGCGACGACGTCGAGCAGCTCTTCCACCACCGCCGGGGCGAGGCCCAGCGACAGCTCGTCGATGACCAGCAGCCTCGGGTCGGGGGCCAGCGCCTGGGCCAGGGCCAGCATCTGCTGCTGGCCGCCCGAGAGCAGACCGGCTGGCTGGTTCGCCCGCTGCCGGAGGATCGGGAACAGCTCGTGGACCCGCTCGGTCGCCGCCTCGCAGCGGTCGCGGTCGGAGCGGAACGTCCACATGGCCAGCCGCAGGTTCTCCCCTACCGTGAGGCCGGGGTAGACGCCCCGACCGCCCGGGGCGTGAGCCATCCCGAGCCTGGCCAGCGCCTCGGGCGCGGCGCCGGTGACGTCGCGCCCGTCAAAGGTGACCGTCCCGTGCCGAGGGGGCGTGAGCCCCGACAGGGCCCGAACCAGGGTCGACTTCCCGGCGCCGTTCGTGCCGAGCAGGGCCACGACCTCGCCCCGGTCGACGTCGAGATCGACGCCGAACAGCACCTGCAGCGATCCGTAAGCCACGTCGAGCCCCCGAGCCGACAAGAAGCCCCGCCCCCCCTGGCCGTCCGAACCCCCCAACCGGCGTTCGTTTTCCGCCCTAACCCGGGAAACGAACGCCGGTTCGCCAAGCCCGCCCTCCCGGCCCAACCGGCGTTCGTTTTCCGCCCTATCCCGGGAAACGGACGCCGGTTCCGGCCCGGCGGCTTCGCCGTCGACCCCGCGAACGCCGCCGCCGGGAGCGTCGGCACCCGACCGGCGGGGCGGCTCGTCCAGGACGCCTTCGAAGAGCGTGCCGCCGTCGCCGCCGCTGTCGTCCGCGGCGCCGGAGGTGAGTCCCCGGCGGCGGGCGACGAGGTCGAGGGCGCGGCGGCGGATCCGCAGCGCCGCTTCGCCGAGGCCGCCGGGGAAGACGAGCAGCAGGACGAGGACGCCGGCGCCGGTCACGATCAGCTGCAGTCCGCCGCTCACGAAGTACTGGGCGTAGCGCAGCGCCATGGCGCCGAGGACGGCGCCCCACACCGAGGTCAGCCCGCCGACGACGACCATGCTGAAGGCCTCGAAGCTGAGCGACGGGGCGTACGTGCCCAGGTGCACGCCGTTGAGAGCGATGACGTGGAGACCGCCGGCCACGCCGGCCAGCGCCCCGCTCACGGCGAAAGCGGCCAGCCGGGTGCGGGCCAGGGACACGCCCCGGGCCTCGGCCGCCCACTCGTTGTCGCGCACCGCCAGCAGGGCCCGGCCGGGCCGGCGGCGGCGCAGGTTCACGACCACCGCCACTGCGGCCGCCAGCACCGCCACGGAGAAAAGGAAGAGGTTCCCCTCGTCGGCCAGGTCGACGTGGCCGAGGAGGACGGGGCGCCCGACGTCGGCCGGGATCCCGGAGTGCACGTAGGTCGGGTTGAGGAAGTAGCTCGACATCGACACGGCCAGCGCCAGCGTGGTCACGGGCAGGAAGAGGCCCCGCACCCGCAGCGCCGGGAGGCCGAGGGCGACGGAGGTGACGAGCCCGGCCGCCGCCGCCCCCAGCAGGGCCAGGAACAGATCGGCGTGGGCCGAGGCCAGGAGGTCGCCGGCGGCCACGGCGCCGACGCCGACCACGGCGAACTGCCCTAGGCTGATCTGGCCCGTCCACCCGGTGAGAACGACGAGGGACAGGGCGACGAGGGCGTAGACGGCGGTCACGGTGCCGAGGAGGCTCAACTGCTCGATGGAGACCGAGGCCCGGAAGACCAGCACGGCCACCAGGGCGGCGCCGTAGAGGAGGCGCCGGCCCCAGATCACCTCCGGTAGGCGCCGCAACGGCGCCGGGATGGGCGGGACGTCGCCGGCCCGCACCCACGACGACAGCGCCCCGGACTCGGCCCTGGTCGACCGGTCCCGCAGCAGGGGCAGGGCCACGAGAATCACGACGAGGTAGGCGACGTCGATGGTTCCCGCCCGGCCCGTCGTCCAGAACACCGACTGCTGCAGGACGCCGAGGCCGATGGCCACCAGCGCCGCCCGGGGCAGGCTCGTCATGCGGGCCAGCACGGCGGCGGTGAGGGCGGGGAGCAGCAGCGTCGGTTCGCCGGCCGCGCCCCGCACCGTGCCCGAGATCGGAAGCGCCAGCACGGCGGCCAGGGCCGACAGCACCGAGGCCAGCACCCACACCCCGGTCGAGAGCCGTCGTACCGGCACACCGGACAGCCGGGCCCGCTCGATGTTCTCGGCCGCGCCCCGGATCGCCCGCCCGGCGGCTGTGCCCTTGAGTAGGTACACCAGCCCGGCCATGACCACGGGGACCGCCAGCATGACCATGAAATGGCCACCGGAGAACAGGATCGGCTTCACCTCGCGGGTGAGGTGGAGCGGCGCAGGCATGGAGCCGCCCAGCACACTGCGGCTGTCACCGAACAACCCGGGCAGCCCGACCTCGAGGCCGGCGAAGACCTGGGCCAGCCCCACGGTGGCCAGCGTGAGGATCAGGCGGGGAACGGTGAAGAAGCGCCGGATCACGAGGACGTCGACCGCCGCGCCGAGCAGCGCCGCGAAAGCCAGGCCGGCGCCCACGGCCGGGAAGTACGACCAGTGGCGGATGTTCGACAGCTCGAATGTGAGCGCGGCGGAGGCCGACCCCACCGCCACCTGGGCGAAGTTGATCACCCGGGCCGCCCGGTAGACGAGGACGAGGCCCATGGCGGTGAGAGCGGTCAGCGAACCGAGCACCACGCCGAGGAGGACCACGCCCGGCGGCAGGCCCCGGGACAGGAGCCGGGCCAGCAGCGCCCAGCCACCGAGGACGCACGTCCCGGTGAGAAGCGCGTGCGTGAAACGGGCCGGCAGCCTCACTTCGACGGCGGGAACGCCGGCTCGCCCGGCGGCCAGGCGCCGGCGAAGCGGTTGCCGCCCAGGGTCGTGATGTAGCGACCCTTCTTGCCATTCCAGGGGCTCGTGGCCTGCGGGTCCCAGTAGATCTCCCGGGCGTCGCTCACCGCGGTGTAGTCGCCGGGTCCGAACTTCCACAGCCCGATCTCGCCCTGGTGCGGTGGGTAGGCGAAGCAGCCGGCCTCGAACGCCTTCGGGGTGAGGTCGGGGCCGGCCATCTGGGCGCAGACGAAGAACTGCAGGATCGGGTAGTAGGCGATGTCGCGCAGTTGGGCCGGCTCGTCGTTGCGGACGGCCTTGTACGCCCGGTACGACTCGCTGTCATACCCGGACCGGAGGTCACCGATGACGCCCATGCCGAAGGCGTGCGACCACTGGCCCTGGTCGTAGAACTGGCCGACGATGTCGGTGTCGACCGCGCCGAACCCGGCCACCAGCCATTCCGGGTGGTAGTCCTGCTGGTTGGCCTGCGGGGTGGCGAAGTAGGGCAGCAGCGGGTCGCACATGCACATGACGGTGGTGACGCCCGCCGCCTTCATCTGGGCCACGACGTTGGTGGCGGTCTGCGATTCGGCGTTGAAGTCGAGCGGGTAGTTGACCCGGCGGGCGAAGTGGTACCCGGCCGCCTTGTAGCGGGCCTCGGCGTGGTCGGCGCATTCCTGGTACCACGGCGAGTCGGGCACCACGAGCCCCACCGCCCGGGGCTTCGTCCGCATCGTCGGGTCCCCCGCCCATTTGGCCGTCGACGACCCGAGGCGCTTGACGACGTAGTCGATGCTCTGCTCGGCCAGCCAGGTGCAGTCAGGGAGGTTGGCCCAGGCGTAGGGCGCCCTGGCCTGGTACCACGACTTCGACATGTGGAAGGTCCCCAGGCCGATGACGCCCTGCCGGACGAGCGCGTCGGCGTAGGACGGGGCGGCCGCCGTCAGGTCGGCGAAAGCCTTGATCTGCTGGCCGACCGTGAGCGCATCGGCGTTCGCCTCCTCCTGGTAGCCGCCGCTGACCCCCGCCAGGGCCGGGACCTTGGCCTTGTAGAAGACCACCTGCACCTTGCGGCCGTAGATCTGGTACACCCGGTTGAAGTAGTCGACGTAGGCCAGGATGGAGCGCTTGATGTCGGCCGGGGTATCGGTGATGCGGCCCTGGTTGTTCTGGCCGACGTCGAAGGTCTCCGGCTCCCGCATGGCGACGGTGATCGCCTCCGCGCTGACACCCTTGCTGGTGACGCCCCCGTTGCTGCCGCTGAAGTCGATGCAGGGCGGGGAGTAGCTGCTGTTCTTGTCCTGCTGGTCACCGCCGGGGCAGTCGCGGCCCAGCGTGACAGTGCCGGCGCCGCCCGCTCCGGCGGGGCCGGCCGTGCCGGCGGTGCGGCCACCGGCGGCCGAGGCGCCGGCCCCTCCGGCGGAGGCGGCTGTGCGTCCCCCGCCCGGCCCGGTCGTGCGTCCCCCGCCCGGGCCGCCCCGGCCCGTGCCGCCCGGGCCCGACCCCCCGCCGGCGGCGTTGCCCCGCAGCGCGCCGCCGGCCGTCGCCGGCGACGCGGTCGCCGCACCGGACGCGGCGCCGCTACCGGCACCAGGGCCGATCCCGGCTCCGCCGCCGTTGCCCGTTCCGGCTCCGGTGGAGCCCGGTGCGAGATCGCCGGCGGACGGGATCGGGGACACGGCCGCCACCTCGTCGTGGCCGGCCTTCAGCGGCACCCGGCTCGGGGCGATGGCCAGCGCCAGCACGGTCACGGCGGCGACGCCGGCCGCGGCCAGGCTCCGCCGCCCGCGGACCGGGCGTGACACCGTCGCGCCGAGTCCGGCCGCGGCCCGCAGCCCGGCCACGACCCCGATCGTGCGGCGCCGGGCCAGCCAGTCGGCGCCGCCGATGGCCAGCCCGGTGGCCAGCGCCCCTGCCGCCAGCGGGATCGGGACGTGACCGTGTTGGCCGGCGGGTCGGCCCCGGGGCTCGGCGTTTCCCAGTCCTACCTCCTCCGGCCCCGCCTCCGGGCGACCCCCGACCTCCGCCGTCGGCGCCGAGCCCGCGAGCCCGGCACCGGACCCGGACGCCGGCGCGGTGCCGTAGAGCCCTGCACCGTCCTGCCCGTCACCGCTGCCGCCATTCGGGGCGACATCGCCGGCCCCACCATTGCCCAGCGCCGATGACCCGCTCCGGGGACCGCTCCCGTCGACGCCGGCGTCCCCCGGCCCGCCGCCCATCGTGCCTCCGGCCAGGGGCGGGAGCTTCGAGCCGCCGAAGAGGGAGCCGAGGTCGGGCACCTCCCGGCGGCCCAGACTGGCCGACGCCCCGCCCACCTCGACGCCGGCGCCGCCGTTGCCGAGCACGGCCGCCAGGGCCAGGTTGGCGGCCAGCAGCGCCTGTCCGAACCGGGGGTCGGAACCGGTGGTCCTGGCCACCCCGT
>JAUZEX010000652.1 GCA_030838815.1 Actinomycetota bacterium | reverse complement strand
GAACAAGCCGATCGTGGGGATGGCGTCGACGCCGTCGGGCCGGGGCTACTGGCTGGTGGCGACCGACGGCGGGATCTTCGCCTTCGGTGACGCCGCCTTCGGTGGCTCGACGGGCGCCATCACGCTGAACAAGCCGATCGTCGGTATGGCGGCGACGCCGACCGGCGGCGGCTACTGGCTGGTGGCGACCGACGGCGGGATCTTCGCCTTCGGCGACGCCCGCTTCTCCGGTTCGACCGGGGCGCTCAAGCTGAACAAGCCGATCGTGGGGATGGCGTCGACGCCGTCGGGCCGGGGCTACTGGCTGGTCGCCATCGACGGCGGCACCTTCGCCTTCGGCGACGCCACCTTCCTCGGCTCCACCGGCAGCCTCAAGCTCAACAAGCCTGTCGTGGGGCTGAGCGCCTGATGAGGTAAAGCCGCTGGTGTCACCCCTGCGGACGGGCTGGCTGCGCTATACCGAAGGCCCATGGGGATGGGGAGCCTGGTGGCGGTCGACGGCGGGCGGAGCCGCTGCCGGGCGGCGGTGATCGGAGCCGACGGGCGCCCCTGCCCGGTGGTCCAGGGTCCGGGGCTCCCGCCCGGGGCCGGGCCGGCGGCGGTGGAGGGGATCGTCGAGGTGCTGACCGCCACCGTGGCGTCGGCCGTCGTGGCCGCGGCCGCCGCCCGCCACGAGGTCGGCCCGGTGGAAATGGTGTCGGCCGGCCTGGCCGGCCTGCTCGGCGCCCGCGACCTCGCTCCGGCGGTCGCCGCCCGCCTCCACGAACGCCTCGGCGCCACCCGTGTCACCCTCTGCGGCGACGTCGTCGCCGCCCATGCCGGAGCCCTCCCCGACCCCGACGGCGGTGTGGTCGTGTCCGCCGGAACCGGCGCCGTCGCCTTCGGCGCCGTCCCCGTCCGGGTCCCGGAACCGGACGGCACAGCGACGGAGGGCTTGTGGCGGAGCTCGAGTCCCGCGGTGGCGGGGCCCGCCGGGTGGGACGTCGACAGCGCCGTGGCCTGCGTCGACGGTTGGGGGCACCTTTTCGGCGACATCGGGAGCGGGTTCTGGATCGGGCGGCGCGGCCTCGACGCCGCGTTGCGGGCCCACGACGGCCGGAGCGGCGGCTCTCCCTTCCTGGCCCGCCTCGTGGAACGGGACGTCGGCCCGCTCGACCGCCTCCCGGAGCTGGCCGACCGGGCCGGCGCCGGCCCGGTCGCCGCCATCGCCTCGTTCTCGGTCCAGGTGGCCGAGGCCGCCGCCGCCGGCGACGACGTCGCCCGCTACATCTGGCTGGAGGCCGCCTCCGCCCTGGCCGACTCGGCTGTCGCCTGCGCCCGCCGGCTGCATCCGGGATCGCAGATCCCCATCGCGGTGTCGTGGGTGGGCGGGCTCTTCGCCGCTCCCGACTCCCTGCTCCTCGAACCGTTCCTGGCCCGGATCCGCTCGACCTTTCCTGCCGCCGACCTCATGCCTCCCGCCTCCGACGCCCTGACCGGCGCCGCCCGCCTCGCCACCCCCGGCGCCCGCGGCGCCCTGGCCGGCCTGGTGTTCGACAGCTCCTCCAGCCGCCGGGCTCCGGTGACCGCCTGATGCCGGACGACATGCCGGGCCGGCCCCGGCCCGCCTCGCACCGCCCCGCCTCGCACCGCCCCGCCTCGCCCCGGCTCGCCTCGCCCCGGCCCGCCTCGCCCCGGCCCGCCTCGCCCCGGGTCGCCTCGCCCCGGGTCGCGCGGCCGGGCCGGTCATCCCGCCGCCGGTGGCCCGCCGGCGTCAGGGGGCGGGCGCTGTCCGCCTTCCTTCTCCTTGCTCTGCTTCCCGGGTGCGGCGTGCTCACCCCGTCCGCCGGGGGGTCATCGGCGAGAGGGCCGTTGCAGGTCTGGATCATGGAACCCGGCGTTCCTGAGCTGCGGGCCTTCTTCACCTCGGCCACGGCGGACTTCGAGGCCGCCCACCGGGGCGACCGGGTCGAGGTGCAGTTCGTGCCCTGGGCCAGTGCCCACGACCAGTTCGTCACCGCCATCGGCGGCGGGCAGGTACCCGACGTGGCCGAGATGGGCAGCACGTGGACCCCGGAGTTCGGCGACATCGGCGCCCTCGAACCGGCCGACGTCGCCGGGCCGCCGGGCGGTCCGGGCCGGTTCGTGCCCAGCCTCGTCGAGGGCGCCACCGTCGACGGGAAGGTCTACGGCGTCCCCTGGTACGCCGGGGCCCGGGCCCTGATCTACCGGGCCGACGTCCTCGCCGCACTGGGCCTGTCCGTCCCCACCACCTGGCCGGAGCTCGTCTCCGTCGGACGGGCGATCCGGGACCGCACCGGCAAAGCGGCCTTCGGCGTGGCCGGCAACGCCGAGCACTACGTGCTGCCGATGGTGTGGCAGAACGGCGGCGAGATCGCCTACCGCACCGGCGGCATCTGGCGGTCGGGCATGGACTCCCCGGCGGCGGTGGCCGCGGTGCAGTTCTACGCCGATCTCTACCGCACCGAGCACTTCGCCCCCGCCGGGGCGCTGTCGTGGAACGCCCGCGACGTCCGCAAGGCGTTCGAAGCCGGCGACCTGGCCATGATGATCGGCGGGGCGTGGGATCTCCGGGCCCTCCTCGCCGCCCATCCCGAGCTGGCGGGCAAGGTGGGCACCGCACTCCTGCCCGCGGGACCGGGCGGCGACCGGGACAGCTTCGCCGGTGGCAGCCACCTCGTGGTCTTCTCCGGCACGAAGAAGGAGGCCCTCGCCCGCCGCTACGTCGACTTCCTGCTCGACCCCGGCCGGGTGACCGCCTTCACCACCAAGATCGGTTTCCTGCCCGGCGCCAAGGACGCGCTGGCGGCCGCCACGCCTGCCGACCCCCTCTACCGGCCGTTCTCGGCCCAACTGGAGGACCATTCCCGCACCTATCCGCCAACCCGGGAGTGGGGTGGCTTCGAAGCCGACGGACTCTTCACGGCGGCCGTCCAGCAGGTGATGGCGGGGAAGAAGACCGCGGCCCAGGCGATGAAAGCTGTGGCGAAGACGATGGACGCCGCCTTCAGTGGCTGACCGCCCCGGCCGTGTCAACCTGCGCTCGTTCGTCGCGCCTGGCGCGACGGAGGAGCGCAGGTTCCCGGTGAACGGGTGGCGCCGCCCCTCCTCCCGGACGTTCGACCAGAAGATCCTGCCCTGGCTGTTGCTCGCGCCGGCTCTGCTGGTCGTCTTCGGTCTCGTGGTCTACCCCGTCGGGCGGACGGTCTGGCTGTCGTTCCGGTTCGCAGGCTTGCCCTATCTGGCGTCGGGCGAGAGCCGCTTCGTCGGGCTGGACAACTACCGCCACCTGCTGACCGACGCCCACCTCCGGGAGGTGTTCCTCACCACGGCGGTGTTCGGCTTCGCCTGCGTGGCCGCCACCATGGCCGCCGGCCTGGCCGTGGCCCTGCTGCTCGACCAGCGCTTCCGGGGCCGGGCCCTGCTGGGCGTGCTGGTGCTGCTGCCGTGGGCCGTCCCCCGGGTGGCGGCCGGGGTCGTGTGGCGGTGGATGTTCGACGACCAGTACGGCCTCGTGAACTGGACGCTGTCGCACCTCGGCCACGACTTCACCGGCTTCTCGTGGTTCAACGACCGGTGGCCGGCATTCATCGCCGTCGGCGTGGTGGTCGTCTGGCAGTCGTTCCCGTTCGTGGCTTTGTCGCTGCTGGCCGGGCTGCAGTCGATCTCGCCCGAGGTGAAGGAGGCTGCCCGCATGGACGGCGCCGGCCCCCTCCAGATGCTGCGCCACATCACCCTGCCCATGCTGCGCCCGCTCCTGCTCACGCTGGTGGTGGTGTCGACCATCTGGGACTTCAAGATCTTCGACCAGGTCTACGTGATGACCGGAGGCGGCCCCTACCGCTCCACCGAGCTGGCCGCCATCACCGTCTGGAGAGAAGCCTTCGCCCGCCTCCACCTGGGCAGCGCGGCGGCGCTGGCCGTCGCTCTGTTCACCGTCCTCCTGGTCATGACCCTCGCCTACGGCCGCCTGGCCGGCGACGAGGTGGCCGCCCGGTGATGCGACCGAAGCCGACGGGTGCGCCGCCCCCCGCCATAGCGCCAACGGCCGGCGCCGCTGCGCCGGCGGCGGGTCCTCGATGAAGCGCCGGCCGGGAGCCACGGCCGCCATCTACGCCGCCGCCGTTGCGGTGGGCCTCTTCGCCCTGGCGCCGTTCGTGTGGATGCTGCTCACATCGATCAAGCCGGAAGGGGAGATCCTCCGCCGCACGCCGTCGCTGTGGACGGCCCATCCTCAGTTCGGGCGGTACTCCGACGTCCTCAAGGCCGACCACGCCGCCTTCGCCCGGGCGCTCCGGAACTCTCTCATCGTGGCCACCGGCACGACCGTGGCCGGCGTGGCGGTGGCGGCGCTGGCCGGCTACGCCCTGGCCCGCTTCGACCTGCCCCTGCGGCGCTACCTGCTGCTCATGGTCATGGCCGTCCAGATGTTCCCCCTGGTCGTGCTCATCATCCCGCTGTTCGTGGTGATGAAGGCGCTGGGCCTGCTCGACTCCTGGCTCGGCCTGATCGTCGCCTACCTGAGCTTCACCACGCCGCTGGCGGTGTGGCTGCTGCGGAGCTTCTTCGAGACGATCCCCAAGGACCTCGAGGAGGCGGCCATGACCGACGGCGCCAGCCGCTTCGGCGCCATGGTCCGGGTGATCTTCCCCCTCGCCGGGCCGGGCCTGGCCGCCACCGCCATCTTCTCCTTCATCGCGGCCTGGAACGAGTTCCTCTTCGCCCTGACGTTCGTGAAGAAGGAGAACCTCCGCACCCTCCCGGTGGCGCTTTCCGCCTTCGTCGGCCAGCAGCAGGCCGACTGGGGCCTGATCATGGCCGCCAGCGTGATGTTCACCGTTCCGGTCGTGCTGTTCTTCCTGGTCGTCCACCGCCGTCTCACCACCGGCATGGTGGCGGGATCGGTGACGGGTTAGAAGGCAGACTGCTTCACCATGCCCATCGGCGTCTCGTACTTCGGCAACCGGATCCTCCGCCACGTGGCGGCCGACATGGACGATCTCGCCGCCCGCGGCTTCACCGGCGTGCTCCACACCATGAGCGAGAACGACCTGACGTACTACCGGGACACCATCGGCCGGCTGGTGGAGATCTCCCACGCCGCCGGGCTGTTCGTCCAGGTCGGGCCCTGGGGGCTGGGGCGCACGTTCGGCGGGGAGGCCGAGAGCCTGTTCGTGGCCAACCATCCCCACGTGGGCCAGATGCTCGACAGCGGCCGGCCGGTGGCGGCCGGTTGCCTGAACTCCGAGGCCTACCGGGAGTTCGTGCGCTCCTGGGCGGCGGCGGCGGTGGAGACGGGGGCCGACCGGATCTTCTGGGACGAGCCCCACTGGGCCCACCCCGCCCACTTCGACGAACCGCGGGAGCGATGGGGCTGCCGCTGCCCCCGCTGCGTGGAGCGCTGGTGCTCGGAGTCGGGCGACACCGACATGCCGTCGGAGCTCACCGCCGACGTGCGGGTCTTCCGGGAGCGCTGCCTGGTCGAGTTCCTCGGTGACCTGACGGCCTACGTCGCCGCCCTCGGCGGCCGCAGCACTGTCTGCCTCCTGCCCCACACGAGCGGCTCCCACGGCGTGGCCGACTGGTCGGCCGTGGCCCGCCTCCCGGGCGTGGCCACCCTGGCCACCGACCCCTACTGGAAGGCCTTCGACGAGCCGGTCGTCCCCTTCGTGACCGAGTTCTCGGAGCGGGTGGCGCAGCAGTCGGCCGCGGCCGGTATCGAGCCGCAGATCTGGATCCAGGGCTTCCGTCTCGCCCCCGACGACGAAGCCGACATCCACGCCGCCGTCGCCGCCGCCCGCTCCGCCGGCGTCGACGACCTCTGGACCTGGGGCTACGAAGCCTGCGGCCACATGAGTTACCTGGGCACGAAGGACCCCGAGCGGGTCTGGGAGATCCTCTGCGACGCCCTGACGAGCACCCCCGCCACCCCCTGCCCCTCGGAACCGCCCACGTCCGAACCGGCGTTCGTTATCCGGTCATCCGGCGGTTCAGGAACGCCGGAACGGGAACCGGGCCTCGGCGGGCTCTTCCCGTCCGATCCGGCGTTCGTTATCCGGTCATCCGGCGGTTCAGGAACGCCGGAAGGGGGCACCGATCTTGGCGGGCTCGTGACCGAGCAGGTGCGACCGGAGCTCCACGACCTCGATCTGCGGCCGACCCAGGAGCTGGTGCGGCTCATGGCGTCGGAGGAGGCGGCGGTGGCGGCCGCCGTGCGGCGGGCGGCGCCGGCCATCGCCGCCGCCATCGACGCGGTGGTCGCCCGGCTGACGGAGCGGCCGGAAGGGCGCATCGTCTACGTCGGCGCCGGGACGGCCGGGCGGATGGGCGTGCTCGACGCCGCCGAGTGCGGCCCGACCTTCAACGCCGCCGACAAGGTGATCGCCCTGCTGGCCGGCGGTCCCGGAGCAGTCACGAAACCGAAGGAGGGCGCCGAGGACGACGCCGCCACCGGCGCCGCCGAGTTGGCCGGCCTCAAGGTCGGACCGGCCGACGCCGTCGTCGGCATCAGCGCCAGCGGCCGCACGCCATATGTGCTCGGCGCCCTCGACGCCGCCCGGCAGGCCGGGGCGCTCACCGTCGGTCTCTCCTGCCATCCCGGCTCCCTCGTGTCGGCCGCCGCCGACCACGCCGTCGAGGTCGTCGTCGGCCCCGAGGTCATCGCCGGCTCGACCCGGCTGAAGGCCGGCGCGGCCCAGAAACTCGTGCTGAACACCATCTCCACCGTCGTCATGGTCCGGCTCGGCCGCACCCTCGGGAACCTGATGGTCGACGTCTCGGCCGGCAGCGAGAAACTCGTCGACCGTGCCCGCCGCATCGTGGCCACCGCCGCCGGCCGCCCTCCGGCCGAGGCCGCCGCGGCCCTGGAGGCCGCCGATGGTGAAGTGAAGACCGCCATCGTCTCGCTGTTGGCCGGCATCGACCCGGACGCCGCCCGCCTCCGCCTGGCGCAAGCCAACGGAATCGTCCGCCAGGCCCTCGCCGGCTCATGAACCCACCCACCGCCGTTGGTCCGCCAGGCCTCTTCCCCCGTGGGGCACGGGTCCGGGAAGGAATCGTGCCGCTTCTCCGGCACGATTCCTGCCCGGACGTCGGCGGCCCTGCGCCGCGGCGGGGTGGCGACTCCCCGCCGCGTGTGCTCCGCGAGCCGTGATCGTCATCGGGCTCATGTCGGGCACGTCGATGGACGGCATCGACGCCGCCGTCGCCGAGCTCGAGCTCGACGGCGACGACCTCCGCCTCACGCCCCTGGGGCACGAGACGACGCCCTACTCCGCCGAGCTGGTCGCCGGCCTCCGGGCGGCGCTCCCGCCCAACGCCACCAGCATGGAGGCCGTCTGCCGGCTCGACACGGCCGTCGGCCAGGAATTCGCCGCCGCCGCCGAACGGGCCCGGGCGCGCCATCCCGACGCCGCGCTCATCGTCGCCCACGGCCAGACCGTCTTCCACTGGGTCGGCGAGGACGGCCGCGTGGCCGGCACCCTCCAGATCGGGCGTCCGGCCTGGATCGCCGAGCGCACCGGCCTGCCCG
>JAUZEX010000607.1 GCA_030838815.1 Actinomycetota bacterium | reverse complement strand
GCGTGCTGCCTCGGGCTCTTCGACGTCGAGAACTTCCTCGGCGGGCGCAAAGCTCTCGACGCCGATGCCGCCGTGGAGGTCGTCGCCGCCAAGGTGGCCGAACCCCTCGGGGTGAGCTTGACCGAGGCGGCCGCCCTGGTCCTCGACGTCGCCGCCGACAACATCGCGGGAGCGCTGATCCAGCGTCTGTCCGCAGCGGGCGTCGATCCTGGGCGCTGCCACCTCTTCGCCATCGGCGGGGCGGGCGGCCTCTTCGCCGAAGCGGTGGGCCGGCGCCTGGGGGCCATCTCCAGCGTCGCCTTCCCGCTGAGCCCGGTTTTCTCGGCCTTTGGCCTTTCGAACCTGCCCGTAGCCCACTCCTACGAGACGGCGGCGGGCGACGAGAACGAGACGTCGTCGCGCCTGGCTCGCTTGAAGCACCGGGCGCTTGCTGACATGCGAGGCGAAGGTCTCGACACCGCGGCCGTGACCTTTGCTCTGGAGGGCGAGGTTGCCGGCGAGAGTAGAACCAGCCTCGTGGACCTCGGCGACATGACCGATCTCGACGCCGCGGCCAAGGCGGTAGCGGGCTCGCAGCCTCTCTCGCTCGTCCGGTTGCGCGCCACCATGGTGACGCCCACCACCGACCCTCCGGCCGCGATACCCGCAGGCGAGGAAATGAAGCCCTCCTCCCGTGAGGTGAGCTTCGGTGGGGAGCCCACTGGCGTGTCGGTCTTCGAGTGGCGGTCACTGCCGGCGGGCGCCGTGATCGGCGGACCCGCCGTGATCGAAAGCGACGACACCACCGTCGTCGTGCCTCCCGGCGCCGAGGTGTCCATCGGCACCTGGGGGGAAGCCGTCTTCCGCTTCCGTCGCGAAGCCTGATCCGGCAGGAGGAGAGAGCGTGAAGCGCAGGATCACTGAGTACCTCGACGTCGACCTGGACGTGTCCGAATGGCAGTGCAACCGGTGCGGCGCGTCCCTCGGACCGGCCTCGCAGAACTACAAGGAGGGGTGCCTCATCGCCCAGCGCTCACCGGAGGAGATCTGGCGACCCCTGGTGGACGGTCCGGTCACCTTCAGCTTCCACCCCGGCTGGTGTCGCATCGTCGAGTTCTACTGTCCCGGCTGCGGGGGGATGCTCGAAGTGGAGATGCTGCCCCCCGGCCACCCGATCACGCACGACATCGAACTCGACCTCGACGCCCTGCGGGCCCGGGCCGGGGCCGAGCAGGCAGAAGAGCAAGCGGAGATCGGGGCATGACCGCGGCGGCCGAGACCACTATCGACATCGATATCGGCGGTACGTTCACCGACTGCTTCGTGCGGACCGGCGACGGACGCACGGCGGCGGTGAAGACGCCGACGACCGGCTACCGGCTGGCGGTGGCGTTCATGCGGGGCCTCGAGGCCGCTGCCGTCGAGCTCGGAACCGACGTGCGGTCGCTGCTGGCGGACACCGAGACGATCCGCTACTCGACCACCGTGGCCATGAATACGCTGCTCCAGCGGTTGGGCCCTCGCCTCGGCCTTCTCGTAACTGAGGGATACGAGGACCTGCTGCGCGTCGCCAAAGGCGCGGCCTGGATGGACGCCGCGACGCTGCGGGAGGTGCGCGACCTGTCGACCGTGACCAAGCCGCAGCCGCTCGTGGCACCGGAGATGACGCTGGGCGTGCAGGAACGTGTGGACTCCTTCGGGGTCGTGATGCGCCCGCTCGACGAGGACCATCTCCTGGAAGGGCTCCGCGGGCTGGTTGACCAGGGGGCGCGGGGTTTCGTCGTCTCCTTGCTGTTCTCCTATCTCAACCCGATCCACGAGCGTCGCATCCGCGAACTGATCGAGGCGGAATACCCGGAGTGCTACCTCGGATCGATGCCGATCATGCTCTCCTCCGAGGTGCTGCCCAAGCGCTGGGAGTACACCCGCACGAACACTGTCGTTCTCAATGCCTACCTGCACCAGTCGATGTGGGAAGAGCTGTCGGGAATGAACGACGACCTGCGCGACCTCGGCTACCGGCGGGGGATCATGATGGTCCACAACACCGGCGGTATGGCCGAGATCTATGGCACCTCGGCCGTGCACACGTACAACGGGGGGCCGGTGGCCGGGCTCATCGGCGGGTCGGCGGTGGGCGCGGAGTTGGGTTACGACAACGTCGTCGTGACCGACATGGGCGGCACCAGTTTCGACATCGGCCTCGTGGTCGCCGGCTCGACCCGCTTCTACCAGTTCCGGCCGATCATCGACCGCTACTGGGTCGACATGAGCATCCTCGAGACCCGATCCATCGGCGCCGGCGGGGGGTCCATCGCCTGGCTGAACGATGCCTACGGGAACCGTCTCGAAGTCGGTCCCCGCGGCGCCGGGTCCATGCCCGGGCCGGCTTGCTACGGATATGGCAACACGGAGCCGACCGTCACCGACGCCGATGTCGTCCTCGGCTACATCAACCCAGACCATTACTTCGGTGGGCAGATGAAGCTCCAGCATGAGCTGGCCGAGGAGGCCATTCGGGAGAAGATCGCCGGCCCGCTCGGTATCTCGGTGGAGGAGGCGGCCGCCAGAATCAAGCGGACCGTCGACTCCAACATGGCCGACGTCATCGCCCGGGAGACGTACCTGCGGGGCTACGACCCCAAGCAGTTCATCCTCTTCGCCTACGGCGGTGCCGGCCCGACCCATTGCGTCGGTTACGGCAGCGTCCTCGGCATCGAGCGCATGGTGGTATTCCCGTTCTCCCCGGTCTTCTGTGCCTGGGGATCGTCCACGATGCCCGTCACCCACATCTACGAGGCGTCGCGACGGATCGAGCTGCTCTCGCCCATGGCGATGATACCGATCACCGACTACGACGCCTTCAACGGCGTCGTCGCCGAGCTCGAGCGCCAGGCTCGGAAGGACTTCGAGAACGAGGGCTACGACCCAGACCAGGTGTCGTTCGGGCTGGAACTCGACATGAAGTACGGCGGGCAGATCCACATTCACCGGGCCAACGCCGCCCGCACCCGGCTCACCGGCGAGGAAGACGTGCGGGCCGTGTGCGAGGCGTTCCGGAAGGAGTACGCCGAGGTGTTCAGCCCGGTCAACGTCTACCCCGAAGGCGGTGTCGAGATCCATAACTTCGTCTTGCGGGCCTCGCTACCCGCTGCCCGGTGGGCCTTGGTGCCCCAAGACGACGCCGGGCGAGATCCAGCCGCGGCCCGGACCGGCACGCGGCCGGTGTACTGGGAGACCGCCGGCGGACGGGTGGACACACCCATCTACGACGAGAACGCCTTGAGGCCCGGGAACGCCGTCGAGGGTCCCGCGGTCATCGAAGGCGAGTACACGACCGTCGTCGTCGACCCAGGCTGGAGTGCCGACGTCGACCGCTACCTCAACCTGGTGATCACGAAGAAGGGCCTGGCCATCACGAAGAAGGGACAGCCATGACCGTCGCACCTGAGCGGACGAGCGGGCGGCCCGACTGGACCCGAGTGACCGACATTCCGGTCACGCCGCACACGGTGTACCAGTGGATCAAGCCTGAGCGTGCCACCGCCGCGGAGGAGGAGTGGATGACGCTCCTCGACCCGGGCGACTTTGAGATCTATGGCGAGAAGCTGAAGACCTTCCTCGACGAGGCCCGGGAGATTTTCATCCGCAGCGGTGTCACGTCCATGCTGCGCTCCGGTGACCTTATCGTCGGGCTCTACACACCCAACGGCGACCTGGCCGACGCGTCGGCCGGTACGTACCTGCACTGCGTCACGGCGAGCATGCCGGTCAAGTACGTCCTCCACAAGTACTTCGACGATCCCACTGTGGGAGTCCGGCCCGGCGACATCTTCTACGCCAACGAGGCCGCTTACGGTGGCATCCACAACCCCGA
>JAUZEX010000731.1 GCA_030838815.1 Actinomycetota bacterium | reverse complement strand
CCCGTCGGCGACCTGCGCCGGGCCAGTCCGGCGGCCGCCGCCGCCCTCGACGACCTCATCGCCCGCTTCGGCCATCGGGCCCCGGCCGAGTTGGAGCTGGCCAACGCCAGTTGGCGGATGGACCGCCGGCCCGTCCTCGACACGGTGCGGATGGAGCTCCGGCGCGACGCCGTGGCCGACGAGGCGCCGGCGATCCGGGCCGGAGCCGAGGCCGAGCTGGCCGGCCGGCTTTCGAGGCTCAAGCTCCCGGTGGTGAAGGCGGCCCTCAGGAAATCGCAGGCGATGATGGCGTCCCGGGAGAACGGGAAGGTCCCGGTGGTGCTCCTCTGGGACGAGATCCGCCGACTGCTGGCGGCCGCCGCTCCCCGGCTCGTGGAGCGGGGCGTGCTCCCGGCCCCGGAGGCCGTCCACTTCCTCCGCCACCACGAGCTCCGGGCCGTGCTGCGGGGCGACGCCGGGCCCGGCGTGGAGGAGATCGACCGTCGCCGGGAGGCCCACCGGCGCTGCCTGGCCCTTGACCTGCCGGAGCTCACTGAAGTCGGCCCGGGCTGGATCCGGCCCCTCGACGACGCCTTCATCCGGGCCCGGGGCATGCTCCCGCCGGAGAAGCTGGCCGCCGACGCCACCCGTCTCCACGGCATCGCCGCCGCGCCGGGCACGATCACCGGCACGGCCCGGGTGCTGTTCGACCCGTTCGACGAGTTCGAAGCGGGCGACGTCCTCTTCGCCCGTACCGTCGACCCCGGCTGGGCCCCGGTCCTGGCCTGCGCCGGCGCCGTCGTCCTCGACATCGGCGGCGTCCTGTCCCACGGCGCGGTGGTCGCCCGCGAGCTCGGCGTCCCCTGCGTGGTCAACGTGAAGGTCGGCACCGAACGCGCCATCAGCGGCTCGACCGTGACCGTTGACGGCAGCGCCGGCGAAGTCGTCCTCGGCTGACCCCGCCGCCACCTGAACCGCCCCGGGGTCCCGCAACGAACCGGCGTTCCATTTCCGCCGTATCCCGGTAAACGAACGCCGGTTGCGGCTCGGCGCCCCGAACCGACTGCTGGCTCAGACTGGTAACGAGGCCGTTGAGGGCGGACGAACCCTCAGGCGAGGCCGAGGGCGGCCCGGTGGGCGGCGGTGGGGGCCTTGAGTTCGTTGATCTCGAAGATGCCGGTGCCCAGGCGGCCGCCGCACTCGAAGACGGTCATGCCGTCGGTCAGGAGGACGCCTTCGTCGTGGGTGCTGACGCTCGTCACCTGGCACTGGCCGGTGATGTGGTAGCCGCGGCCGTCGGCGGTCCAGAGACGGGCGTCGCAGCCGGCGGGGGAGTGGCCGTCGTCGGTCAGGCGGGCGCCGGTGTCGAGACGGGTGATCCCCCGGAACTCGCCGCCGTCGTAGACGTAGCCGAAGTCGAGGCGGCCCTTGGGTGTGGTGAAGGTGAAGGCGGAACAGAAGAGGTCGGGCCCGAACGTGGCCCACAGCCAGCGGTGGGTGAGGAGCAGGCCCCAGTGGCGGGGGCCCCAGGAGTGGTCCTGGTAGGCCCAGCCGGCGACGTCCGTGTCGGCCCCGGCCACGGTGACGGTCCCGGTGACGCGGCCCATCGACTCGTAGTGGTCCTTGCCGATGTCGTCGCTGCCGAGGGAGAAGGCGAAGGGATCGGTGAACGACTCGTAGACGACATCGCTCCGGTTGCCGTTGTCGTAGACGGCGCTCACGGCGTAGGACCGCAGCGGCGTCTTGGTCAGCACGTGGAGCGGCCCCAGCGTCAGGTCGGAGAGGTCGTCGGCCGGGAGGGGAAGGCGCAGGTTCTGGTACTTGCCGACCACGGCACCGTCGACGGCGATCCAGCTCCACAGGTCGGCCCGTTGCCGCACCCGCTGGAGCCCGAAGTGGTGGAACCCGGCCGCCTTCCTGGCCGGGTCGTACCAGCTGAGAAACCAGCTCTCCTGCCAGAACTCGTCGGCGTCGGGCGGGGCGGTGTGGGCGCTGTCGTCCTCGGGCCGGATGGCCCGGGGGTGCGGTGCCTTCATTCAGTATCCCTTCGCGCAGACGTAGTTGTCGCCGAGCGGCGCGGTCAGCTTGGCGTTCACGACCTTGATCGGGAAGCCGCACATGTTCACGTGGGCGTGCGCTCCCTTGTTGAACGTGATCGGCGGCACGAGCCCGCCGATCGTCTCGCCCCGCAGGGCGTAGAGGGCGTCGAGGTAGTCGGCGGTGGTCGGGTTGCGATCGGCGAAGCCGGCCGACAGGCGCTCGATCAGCTTGTCCTGCACCCAGGCGGTGGCGCCGTAGCCGCCGAGGGCGCCGTCGGGCACGTAGCGGGCGACGGCGTCGAGGTAGGGCTGCATCTTCGCCGAGCTGCGATAGGGGACGGTGGCCGCGATGCCCAGCACGCCCTCGGCGTCGGCCGTCTGTACGACTTCGGCGTTGGCGGTGTAGGTCCCCGTCACCACGGGGCTCCAGCCCTGCCGGTGGGCGGAGCGGGCCACCCGGACGATCGTCTGCTCGTCGGTCAGCATCGTCACGATCTCGGCGCCGGCGTTGCGGGCCGAGATGACCTCGGCGGTGAAGTCGGGCTGGGCGATGGAGACCTGGGCCTCATAGACGATGGTCATCCCGTAGAGCGGGGCGAACTGCAGGGCCCGGTCGCGCTGCTGCCGGCACGACGACGCTTCCCGGCAGTACAGGATCGCCATCTTCCGCTTGTCGGACTGGCTGGTCACGGCCAGGTGGATGCCGTGGCCGAGCGCCTCGTCGGAGCCGATCTGGGGGTTGAAGACCATGGGGGAGTGGTCCTCGATCTCGTTGCCCCCCGGACCGCCGATCATGGGGACGCCGACCTGCTCGAGGTACGGCGTGACCGCCGGGGTGGTCGTGACGAGGTAGGTGCCGACGAAGGCGACGACCTTGTCCTGCTCGACCATCCGCCTGGCGATGGCCAGGGCCGCGGCAGGATCGCCACCGTCGTCGCCGAAGATGAGCTTGACGGGATGACCGGCCAGCCCGCCCCGGGCGTTGATGTCGGCGCTCCAGGCCTTGTCGGCGGTGATGATCGGCTGGACGGCCCGGCCGATGACGCCGCTCCCCGTCCCGAAGGTGCCGAACACGATCGGCGCCCGCGCCGTCCCGGGGCCGGGTTTGCCGGGCGCGTTCGGCGTCCCCGGGATCGGCCCGGTCCCGGCCACGCCAGTGGCCGCGCCGTCCCCTGGCCCTGCGCCGCCGCCGGCCGCCGACGCGCCGGTGCCGGCCGCCGTGGCGGGGGAGGCGCCCGGCGTAGCCGTCCTGGTGGGGAACCGGCCGCCGTCCTTCGGGGGGGCGGCCCCGGTTGCCCCGGCGGTGCCGCCCGTCGCTCCGGCGGAGGCGCTGATCCCACCGGCGGCGATCCCGGTCGCCGACGCCCCGCCGAGCCGCGAACCATCTGCTCCGGCCGGCGATGCGCCTCCGGCCGGGGCGGAACCGGCGCTCGCTCCGGCCGCCGTCTGCTGAGCCGACGAGAGCGACAGGCCACCGCCGGCGGCGGAAAGTCGGTCGCGATCCACGCGGGAGCCGCAACCGCCGGCCACGAGCACCACGGCCAGCGCCGCCGCGGCCCGGACCTTCGGGCGCCTACCGATCACCCGTCGACTACCGATCATTCGTCCCCCTTACTGAATGAACGTTCGACCAGTGGAGTGTACAAGGCGGTTCAGGTGCCACGAAAGAGAGGGAAGCGGCGCTCGGCGAAGGCGGCCAGGCCCTCCTTGAAGTCGTCGGTGGCGGCCAGGAAGATCATCCCGTCGGCCTCCCGGCGCAGGACGGAGGCGAAGTCGGCGGCTTCGGCGAAGGCCACGTTGGCCTTGACCCGGGCGACCGCCAGGGGGGCGAGGGCGGCCAGACGGTCGGCCAGGGCGGCCACCTCGGCGTCGAAGTGCTCCGGGTCGGCGACGGCTCCGACCAGCCCCCGGCGGAGGGCGGTGCCGGCGTCCCACGTCTCGCCCAGGAGCAGGAGACGCAGGGCCTGCTCCCGGCCGACGAGGCGGGGGAGGTGGTAGCTGACGCCATAGTCGCCGCAGAGGGCGACGGCACCGAACCCGGGGGTGAAGCGGGCTGCCGTCGAAGCCAGACGGAAGTCGGCGGCCAGGGCCAGACTGAACCCGGCGCCGGCCGCCGGGCCGTTGACGGCGGCCACCGTCGGCTTGGGCATCTCCCGCAGCAGGGTTGCCGCCCGCTCCCGCTCCACGCCCTGCTCGAGGTCGCCCACACCACCGGCCATGAGCTCCAGATCGCCGCCGGCGCAGAAGGCATTGCCCCGTCCGGTCAGCACGACGACCCGCACCGCAGGATCGCCGGCCGCCCGCTCCAGCTCCTCCGGCAGGCGGTCGAGCAGGTGCTCGTTCAGGGCGTTGCGGCGCTCGGGGCGGTTGAGGGCCAGGGTCCGGACCGAGCCCCGGTCGGTCACTTGGAGGTCCCGTTCGGTCACTGGAGCTGTCGGCCCTCGCTCACCAGACCCGGACCTCGCCGACCCTGCCGTCGCCGGCCAGAGCGGGGAGATAGGGAGCGGCGGCGGCGGCCTCGACCAGCAGGGCGCGGCCGTCGCGGCCGAGGGCGACGTGGTCGCCGCCGGCGCAGGCCCACCACCGACCCGGCGTCCAGCCGCTGTCGAGGGCGTCGCCGAGGACGGGCAGCAGGGCACCGAGCAGCTCCCACCAGGTGCCGGCAAAGTGGAGGACGATCTCGAGGTTGTCGGGGTCTGCCACTCCCCGGTGGTCGACGACCCGGTCGTCCTCGACGTCGAGCACGGTCACCACACCGGGCCGCTCCCAGACGGCGTCGATGCTGCCCCGGGGTACGGGGGTGTCCCCCGGAGAAGGCAGCCTGCCATCCACGGCGCCTCCTTTGAGTGAACGTTCGGTCAGTCGCCCGCGGGACACGTTAACATGTGCCGCCATGAGCGCAGACATCAGTCAGAGTCCCGTTCCCACGCTGACGGAGGACGCCTGGGCGCTCCTCCACGATCTCCGCCTCCGAGGATTCCGCCCCGCCAAGGGCGGCCCGGCCGAAGAGGAGCTGACCAACGCCGGGATGGTCCTCCTGCGAGGGGCCAACCTGGCTCTCGCCCCGGCCGGGCGGGAGGCCCACGCTGCCTGGGCCCGTCTGGTCCCCGGCTCGGACGACGAGGCCCTGGCCAAGGCCACCTACGAGCGGTTCATGGTCTTCAACGTCGAGTTCCTCCGGATCTGCACCGACTGGCAGCTGAAGCCCGGCAACCAGCCCAACGACCACTCCGACGCCGCCTACGACTTCAAGATCCTGGAGCGGCTCGACCGCCTCGACGAGCGGGCGGCGGCGCTCATCGAGCCTCTGGGGAAGGTCGTGCCCCGCTTCGCCGGCTACCGGAGCCGGCTGACCGATGCCCTGGACAAGATCAGCGAGGACCGGGCCTGGCTGGCGTCGCCCCGGTGCGACTCCTACCACACCGTTTGGATGCAGCTCCACGAGGACCTGCTGTCAGCCGTGGGCGTCAACCGGGCCGACGAGGCGCAGCCGGAGTGACCGGCCCGGGGGAAGCCTTGACGGGCTCTCCGGGCCGGTGATTGAATGAAGAGTCAGTCATGGCGACGACGATGCGGGCATTGACGCCCACCCAAGCAAGCTGACATATTGCTCAAAATGTCAGAGTCGGGTGACTCGGTGGGAAGAGAACCGGCTCGTCGTCGTGTCGATCGGAGGGGGCGCTCGTGAAGGCGGAGCGGACCGGGCGGCTTCGACGCCGGGTGGCAGGGGCCGGGCTGCTGTTGATGACCGTCTCGACGACCGGGTTCGTCGCCGGGGCCCGGGCCGGGGCGGACCCGGAGGCGCGGAGCCTGGTCGGCGTGGCGTCGGCGTCGGGAATGCGGGCCACGTACACCGTGCCCGACTACGTCGTGGTCTCGGAGTTCTTCGACGGAGGCGGGCCGGTGGCCCAGGCCAACGTCGACACCACCGGCAAGGCCACCGGCTTCGGGTCGCTGCCCTATCCGGGGGAGAACGCCGTCACCGCCCCGGGCCTCCTCACCTTCGCCACCGGTGTCCCCGTTCCCGGCTACCCCTTCTACGCCCGGGCCGACTACCCCGTCACCCCGACCTCGGAGGTGAAGGACCCGGGGGGCACCTACACCCTCAAGGCCGCCGCCGACCAGGGCAAGGCGTCGGGGTCGGCGTCCTTCCTCTTCGGCGGCGCCGACAGCCCGGTCACCCGGTCCAGCGCCGACAGCAACGGCATCCTCGACGGCAGCGGGAAGCTCATCATGACCGCCGCCGGCGTGACACAAGGGCTGTCTTTTGCCAATGGCGCGCTCAAGATCAGCTCCGTGACGTCGAAGTCGGTCACGACCTACGAGCCCGGGGCGCCCAAGCCTGTCACGAAGACCGAGCTACGCATCGAGGGAGCCAAGGTGGGCGACCAGCCGGTCACCATCGACCGTGACGGCGTGCACCCGAGCGGGCAGACGGTGCCCGTTCCCGTCGGCACCGGGTCCGACTCGGTGAACCAGGCCCTCGGCCAGGCCGGGATCACGGTCAAGACGATCGCCGGGAACGACGTCGAGGGCGGCCAGGCCGGCGATGTCCTCGAGATCAGGTCCAAGCACACGATCCCGGTCGAGGGGAATCCCAAGGGCACGTTCATCTACCGGATCGGCGGCGCCAGCACCTTCATCCTGTTCGGCGCCGCCGCCCCCGGCCTGCCCAACGTCCCCGCCCCGGCCGACAATTTTCCGGCCGGCAATTTCCCGGCCGGCAATTTCCCGGCCGGGAATCTCCCGGCCGGCAATCTCCCGGCCGATAGCGCCGCCGTCGCTCCCCCGGCCGGCAGGGGCGGCGCCGGCAGCGGCTCGACCTCCGGCTCCACCGGCACCGGATCCGACACCTACGCCACCGGTCCCGGGTCGAGGGGCGGCTCCGGTGCCTACGCCGACACGGGCGGGGCCTCGGTGGTGGGCGCCGGCGCCCTGAGGGCCGGCCCCTCGGCGGCGGCTCCGACCCAGCAGGCGATCC
>JAUZEX010000587.1 GCA_030838815.1 Actinomycetota bacterium | reverse complement strand
GGCGCGCCCGGCCTCCGCCAACCGCCAGCGGTCGCCCCAGACGGCGTTTCCCGGTCTCGAACCCCCCCCAATAGTGGTGGGTTCGAGACCGGAAAACCGGAGAGCCGGGGTCAGAAGAGGGTCGGGGTGCCGGCGCCCAGGCCGCGGAGGCGGTCGTAGTCGATCTCCGTCCAGCCGAGGGCCCGCACCTCGGCCAGGGTCCGGGCCTGGGGGACCACCCGCTGGGCGGCCAGGACGCCCCGCACCGGGGTGTGCCCGTCCCGCTCCAGCATCTCCACGTAGCGGGCCAGCTGCTCGACGCCGGCGATCTCGCCCCGCCGCTTGATCTCGACGGCCACCCAGCAGCCGCCGGCGTCCCGGCACAGCAGGTCGACGGGGCCGACCGCCGTGGCGTGCTCCCGGCGCACCAGGATCAGGCCCGCCTCGACTTCGGACGGGTGGGCGGCGAGGAGCTCCTGGAGGTGGGCCTCCACCCCGTCCTTGGCCAGGCCCGGCTCGGCGCCGAGCTCGACGGACGAGTCGAACACGACCTCGCCGGTGAAGGTGATCGTGAGCCGCTCGCCCTTGGCGTTGGTGATCTCCCAGACATCGCCGCCGTCGAGGAGGGCGCACGGCCCCGACATCCAGTTGAGCGGCTTGTAGCCGCCCGAGTCGGCGTGGACGAGGATCGACCCGTCGGCCTTCACCACCAGCAGGCGGCGGGCCTCGGGCAGGCTGGCCGAGAGCCGGCCGGCGTAGTCGACGGTGCAGGCGGCGACGACGATGCGCATCGCCGGCCGACGTTAGCGGAGCCCGGCCCCCGCCCCGGGGCAGTGCCCGGGCGACGGTCAGGGGCGACCGGCCGCTGTCTCGGGAAAGAGGAGGTCGACGAACCGCTCGGCGGTGGGTTGGGGCTCGTGGTTGGCCAGGCCGGGCTGCTCGTTGGCCTCGATGACGACGAAGTCGGGCCGGTCGGCACCCTCGACCACGAGGTCGACGCCGATCACCGGGATGTCGATCGCCCAGGCGACGGCGACGGCGGCCACGGCCAGGGCCGGGTGGAGCCCGTGGGTCACGTCGTGGATCGTCCCGCCGGTGTGGAGGTTGGCCGTGCGCCGTACCCGCAGCGTCACGCCGTCGTCGAGCACGTCGTCGAGGGAGTGGCCGGCCTGCGACACCACCCGCCGGGTGGTGTCGTCGAGCGGGATGCGGGAGGCGCCACCGGTCGCCGCCTGCCGCTCCTCGCTCCGGGCCCGGATGAGCTCCTCCACCGTCCGGCGGCCGTCGCCCACCACTTCGGCCGGGCGCCGCACCGAGGCGGCCACCACCTCGCCGGCGATCACCACCACCCGCAGGTCCTCGCCCGGGCAGTGGGCCTCGAGGAGGACAGCGGCGCCGGCTCGCTGAGCCGCCCGCCGGGCCTCGTCGAGCTCATCGGCCGTCGTCACCCCGACCGTGACGCCGGCACCGCCCTCGCCCCGCACAGGCTTGACCACCAACTCGCCGTGCTCGGCCAGGAACGCCTCGTCGGCCTCGTCGAAGGTGGCCGTCCGCCCGGGCGGGACGGGGATCCCGGCCCGCTCCAGCACCTCCCGGGTGAGGCGCTTGTCGTCGCAGATGCGGAAGGCGACGGCGGTGGTCAGCTCGGACAGCGACTCGAAGGTGCGCACGACCCGTCCGCCGTGGCGGAGCAGGAGGCCGCCCCGGGCCGGGTCGAAGACGTCGACGGCGATCCCCCGGTGCAGGGCCTCGTCGACGATGATCCGGCTGTAGACGTTGAGGGCGGCGTAGTCCCCCGGAACACCGGTCAGGTGACGGGGCCGGGGATCCGTGACCGGTCGACGACGGCCGCCGGCTGGCCCGCTTCGGTCAACAACCATGCGAAGAGGCGCTCGTGGGCGTCGTGGCCGGCCAGGAGCTCGGGGTGCCACTGCACGGCCAGGAACCGGTTGGCGCCGTCGTCGGACTCGATCCCCTCCACGATCCCGTCCTCCGACCAGGCCACCGCCCGCAGACCGGCGCCGAGCCGTTCCACCGCCTGGTGATGGAGGGAGTTGACGGGGACGTCGGTGCCGCCGGCCACCCCGGCCAGGACGCTCCCCGGGTCGACCCGCACCCGGTGCACGAACTCGTAGGCCCGGTCCCGCAGGCAATGCTCGACGCCGGTGACGGCCGGGACGTGCTGCACCAGCGACCCGCCGAGGGCCACATTGAGCACCTGGGACCCCCGGCAGATCCCGAGGACGGGCAGGCCGGCGCGGGCCGCGGCCCGCACCAGCGCCATCTCGGAGGCGTCCCGGGCCGGTTCGAGGCCGTAGACCTCGGGGACGGGCAGCGCGCCGTAGAGCGACGGCTCGACGTCGCCGCCGCCGGTGAGGAGCAACCCGTCGAGGGCCAGGAGCGCAGCCTCGGCATCATCGGGATCGAGCACCGGCAGGATGAAGGGGAGGCCGCCGGCCCGGACGACCGCGTCGACATAGGCCTGGTTCACCTGCTCCACACGACGGTCGTCGACCGCCGCCGGAGTGGTCGTCAGCCCAATGCGCGGCTTCATGTCTTCTCAACGGTATGGCCGGAGTGTTGCTTGAACGTTTCATCTCCGGGACAAAGCCGCGAACGGCGGTCAGGGCGCGATCCCCTGGGCCTGGAGCCACAGCTCGACCATACCGAGCTCCCACAGCTGGTTGTACTTCAGGTTCGTGAGCTCTTGGGGGTGGTCGAGCAGATGCTCGACGTGGTCGGCCCGGAACAGGCCCCGCTCCTTGGCCTCGGGGGCGAGGAGGGCGTCGCGCAGAAGGCCGACGGCGGCCTCGTCGAGGTGGACGAGTGGGGGGACGGGGAAGTACCCCTTGGGTCGGTCGATGACGTCGGGGGGCAGGAGCGGCCGGGCGATGTCCTTCAGGATCCCCTTGCCGCCTCCGCCGACCAGCAGATCGGCCGGGCAGGCGACGGCCAGTTCGACCAGGTCGTGGTCGAGGAACGGCACCCGGGCCTCGAGCCCGAAGGCCATCGTCATGTTGTCGACCCGCTTCACCGGGTCCTCGACCAGCATCACCCGGGTGTCGAGCCGCAGCGCCCGGCGCAGGGCCGCCTGATCAGATTGGGAGGGGGCGCCGGGAGCGGAGAACCACTCCTCGACGAAGGCCCGGCTGACGTCGCGGTCGAGGGCCAGTTCGGGGCTGACGGCGGCGTTGACCTCGTCGTGCGTCCGGTCGAAGAACACGCCGGCGTACTCGGCCAACCCGTCGCCCGAGGTCTGCGCCATCTTCTGGTACCAGTGGTAGCCGGCGAACACCTCGTCGGCCCCCTGGCCCGACTGCACGACCTTGACGTGTTGGCTGACCTCCTGCGACAGCAGGTAGAAGGCGACGACGTCGTGGCTCACCATCGGCTC
>JAUZEX010000729.1 GCA_030838815.1 Actinomycetota bacterium | reverse complement strand
TGGCGGTGAAGCCGACGGTGAGGTCCTGCATGACGATGACGGAGCCGATCTCCTTGGCGAACTCGGCCCGCTCGTACATGTCCTCCATGGTGGCGGCGGTCACGTTCATGTAGTGACCCTTGATCTCCCCCGTCATCTCCTCCGCCCGATGGACGGCCTCGATGCAGAACAGGAATCGGTCCCGCCAGCGCATGAAGGGCTGGCTGTTGATGTTCTCGTCGTCCTTGGTGAAGTCGAGGCCGCCCTTGAGGGCCTCGTAGACGACCCGTCCGTAGCTGCGGGCGGACAGGCCCAGCTTGGGCTTCACGGTGGCGCCGAGGAGCGGACGGCCGTACTTGTTGAGGTGCTCCCGCTCCATGACGATGCCGTGCGGCGGCCCGGGGAACGTCTTCACGTAGTGGGTCGGGATCCGCAGGTCCTCGAGCCGCAGGGCTTTGAGGGCCTTGAACCCGAAGACGTTGCCGATGATCGACGACGTCATGTTGGCGATCGAGCCCTCTTCGAAGAGGTCAATGTCGTAGGCGATATACGCGATGAACTGTCCGTCCGTACCAGGCACGGGATCGACCCGGTAGCACTTGGCCTGGTAGTGCTCGTAGGCCGACAGCCGGTCGGTCCACACCACCGTCCAGGTGGCGGTGGACGACTCGCCGGCCACGGCGGCGCCGGCTTCGACGGCGTCGACGCCGGGCTGGGGCGTGATCCGGAAGGCGGCCAGGGTGTCGGTGGCCTTCGGCTCATAGTCCGGCTGCCAGTAGCCCATCTTGGCGTAGGGGATGACACCTGCCTGGAGACGGTCTGCGCTCTGCATGACCCCATCGTGCAAGCGGATACCCCTAGTGTCTATTGACAGTTCCGGCGCTATCCATCACCTTTTGCTTATGGCGCCCTTTTCTGGAACCGGAGGCGAAGAGACCCGCCTCACCCTCGGGCAGCTCCGCACATTCCTGGCCGTGGCCTCCACCGGCTCGGTCCGGGCGGCCGCCGACCAGCTCGTCGTCACCCAGCCCGCCGTGTCGTCGGCCCTGGCCGCCGTCCGCAAGCAGGTGGGCGTGGCCCTGGTAATGCGGGACGGGCGGGGCCTGCGCCTCACCCCGGCCGGCCAGGCGTTGGCCGAGAAGGCCCGGGCCGCTCTCGCCCTCCTCGACGAAGCGGTGGCCGCCGCCCGGGGCGAAGCCGATCCCGACCGCGGCCGCCTGCGGCTGGCGTCGGTCACGACGGCCGGCGAGCACCTCGCTCCCCCGCTGCTGGCCTCGTTCCTGGCCGGACACCCCGAGGTGGCCGTCTCGCTGGAGGTCGGCAACCGCCGGCGCGTCGCCGACCTCCTGGCCCACCACGAGGTCGACCTGGCCATCGGCGGGCGGCCCCCGCCCGGCGCCGAAACCCTGGCCGTCCGGCCCAACCACCTGGTCGTGATCAGCGCTCCGAAGGCCCCCGCCGCCGAGCCGGGTCGCCGGCGGGCCCGAGCCGTGGTCCGGGTGGTCACCGAGGCCGAACTGGACGCCGCCACCTGGCTGCTGCGGGAGCCCGGGTCCGGCACCCGGGCCACCTCGGAGGCCCTCCTCGACGGGCTCGGCCTCTCGCCCCGGATCCTGACCTTCGGCTCGAACGGTGCGGTGGTGGAGTGCGTCAGGATCGGGCTCGGTGTGACGCTGATCTCGGCCGACGCGGTGGCCGGCGACCTGGAGTCGGGCGCGCTGGAGGAGTGGCGGACCCCGGGGCCGGCGATCAACCGCCCCTGGCACCTCGTCGCCCGGGCCGGCGAGCCCCTGGCCCCCACTCCCAACCGCTTCCTCGCCCACCTGCTCGACTCCGGTTGGGTGCGACCGGGGCCCGGCGGAGGACGCGCATAGGCGCGTTTCGGGAGCAACGCAGGGCAGAGGTTCAAGTCCGACGGGTCGCGGTCGATATCGACGACATGAGCACGTCGGCGATCCGGGGGCTGCTGGAAGAGGGCGAGCGCGTCCTGGCCGAGGACGTCGTCGAGGGCCCCAACGGGCGGCCCACGCCGCTGGTCGTGACGTCCCGGGCCTTCTATCTGAACGCCGGCGGCCGCTTTACGCGTTATCCCTACGCCCGCCTCAAGGCGGCCACGTTCGACATCCACGACGTCTTCATCGCTCTCGACGGCCAGGCCCTCCGGATGAAGTACCGCCCCGGCACCGACCGCAGCGAGGCCCTCCAGGCCCTGCGTCGCCAGGTCGCCCTGGCCCGCTACAGCGCCGCTTAGGCCATCTGCAATGCTGGTCCGCATGCCTGATTTCATCGAGTCGCCGGCCCGGGTGGAGGCGGCGGGGAACCTTCCGAAGGTCATCGAGGAGTTCGTCGGTCGCGTCAACAGCGCGACGCCGTCCGTGAGCATCGCCAGGATGACCAGCCCGTCCGGCTGGGAAGAGCCGGGCCAGACGCCGGAGTTCGACGAATACACCGTCGTCCTCAAGGGGCTGCTCGTGGTGGAGCACGCCGGGGGCCGCACCGAGGTCCGGGCCGGTCAGGCGGTGCACACCGCGCCGGGCGAATGGGTCCGGTACAGCTCACCGTCGCCGGAGGGAGCCGAGTACGTCGCCGTCTGCCTGCCGGCCTTCTCCCCCGACGCGGTCCACCGCGACTCGTAGTTCGGGCAGTCCGGCCGCAGGTACGGTGGGCACCGTGGAGTCGGGCATCGAGGAGGCGTACGGGCGGGAGCCGGACGGCCGGCTGCACGGTTGCCCGGTGTGCGGCGTGACGTGGTTCGGGCCCGAGCAGCGTTGCTGGGTCTGCGACGGCACCGCCGAGGGCCCGGTGGTGGTCGTGCCTCCCAACGGATCGCAGACCTGGTCTGCGGCCCACTGCGCCGATGCCGCCGAGGACGAGGAGACGGCCACGGTCCTGCGCCGGGTGGGCATCGCCTGACCCGCGGTTCTGCCTGGGGCGTCAGTGTCCCCGGTGGTCGGCGGCGAGGTGGGAGTGGCCGACGCCGATGGGCTGGCCCAGGCGCCCTTCCCGGCCGGGCCATGGCGCCCGATAGGCGCACAGGTCGCAGTTGACGGCGGGGATGCCCCGGACGGCCTCCTCGTACCGTTCCAGGATCGCCGGGACGACTCTGGGGTCCGGTCCGAGGTGGCCGGCGTCGACCACCTCGACGCCGGTGGCGGCGGAGAAGGCCGCGATCTCGGCCCGGGCCCGTTCGACGAGGACACCGGTGCAGAGGAACCAGAACGCCACCGCCAGGCGCCGGTAGCCGAGCCGGGCGAACACCTCCAGCCCGGCGGGGACGAGGGGGGTGGTAACGCCGGTGAAGGCCGTGTGCACGAAGGGGGCCCCGACCCACTCGCCGAGCAGGCGGGTCACCTTGTGGGCGTCGCCGTTGGCGTCGGGGTCGGACGTACCCCGGGCGACGAGCAGCAACGGGAGGCCCTGGCCGCCGGCCGCCGTCAGCGCCCCGCCGAGCAGGCCGACGAGGTCGCGGGAGATGCCGAGCGGACTGCCGAAATGGACGTGCAAGTCAGGGTGGCGCCGGCGGCCTTCCAACACGACGGCCGGGACGTCGCTCTTGGCATGGCCGGCACCGAGGAGGACCACCGGGAGCACCACGACCCGGCCGCACCCGGCCGCCGCCAACCGGTCGAGCACGGGCCCGGCCGGCGGATCGGTCATCTCCAGGAAACCGACGTCGACCGCCACCTCGGGGAGCGCTGCTCCGACCAGACGGGCGATCGCCAGCATTTCAGCCGCACCCTCGTCGGAGCGGGAGCCGTGCCCGACGAGCAGGAGCCCCTCGGCTGGAACCGCCCCGACCGCCGGGGTGGTGCTCACGATGTGGTGGCGGGACGGAGCGTCGCCCCCGCCGCGGTCGGCACCGGGCCGGCCAGGGCCCGTTCCCGGCGGACGGCGGCGGCCCCGAAACCCACGGCGAGGACCGTCCACAACAGGAGGTTCCCGCCCAGGGAGGCGATCCGGAACCGCCACAGGAGGTTGGCCGGGACGTCGACGGAATCGGGGAACGGAGGCAGGGCGGCACAGACCAGGCCGAGAGGGACGACCACGGCCAGCCCGACGGCGACGAGCCGGTCGGCGTCGAGCCAGCCCCGCGCCCGGAGCCGCCCGGACAGCCGGGCGGCGCCGGCCAGCACCACCAGCGACAGGAAGATGAGGGCCAGGTACTTCCACTGCCGTTCGGCCAGCGTGGCCGGGTCGCCCACACCCGGCGGATTCGGGGGGTACTTGAGGAACGGCATGACGGTGAACGCCCCGGCCATGAGGGCGCCGGCCCGCACCGCACGTCCGAAGGCGTCCTCCGTGCGGGAGCCGTCGGCGCCGGCGGAAGCGGGGCCGGGCGGGCGCCGCAGGGCGAGGAAGGCGATCCCGAACAGCACGCCGTAGGCGCCGCCACCGAGGCCGTAGGCGGCGAAGCGGCCCAGGCCCTTCTGCTGGCGCCGGGACACGAGCTCCGGCTCCACCGCCGCGTTCGGTTCCGAAGCGTGGTGGCTCTCCTCGAGGGCGATGGCCCGGTCGATGACCGGCTCAGCAGTGAAGGTGAGCAGAACCGAGGCGGCGAGTCCGGCCACCACGCCGGCCAGGATGGCGCCGACGATCACGGCCAGCGGGCGCGCCGGGTCGAAGCGCTTCCACATGACGGGCTCTCCTCGCCGGCCGGCGGGTTAGTGGCAGGGGACGCCGAAGAGGTGGCGCCCGTCGTGGAAGAGCTCGTGCAGGTACATGCTCGAGCTCGCCACGTGGGAGGAGAGGAACCCGGTGTCGAACGTGACGGCGTAGAGCATCCCGAGGGCGAGCACCATCGCCAGCCAGGCCCAGGTGGGCAGGTTGACAGCGGTGGTGCGGGCCGCAGCGCTGATCGACGACATCGCTTGCCTCCTCCATCCTCGTGGCGGAGCGGGCGCTTCCCGCTCCGTGGCCGGGACTGCTGACCCGGATTGCGGCCGGTCTCCTGGCTCCGGATCGCCGCTCGCCTCACCTTCCCGGGCTTTCGCCCAGTGGCCTTCGAGGTCTGCTCCCCGGTCACAGTGGCGGGACCGCGCCGGATTTCCACCGGCTTCCCGACCGCAACGGGCGACACTGTAACCGTTGGGGTTTGGCCGGGCTACGTTCGGCGGACCATGACCCGGACCTCCTCCCCGGCCGCCCCCCGGGCCGCCGCCGGCGCCGGCCTCCTCGGCCCCCGGCTGGTGGTGGCCGGCACCCACTCCGGGGTCGGCAAGACGACGGTGGCCACCGGGCTGCTGGCGGCGCTGCGGCGGGCCGGGCACCGCCCGGCGGCGGCGAAAGTCGGGCCGGACTTCATCGATCCGGGCTACCACGCCCTGGCCTGCGGGCGGCCGCCCCGCAACCTCGACGCCTGGCTGTGCGGCGCGGAGGTGATCCCGGCCCTGGCCGGTCGGGCCGCGGCCGGCGCCGACGTCCTGGTCGTGGAGGGCGTCATGGGCCTCTTCGACGGCTCGGCCGACGGGACGCCGTCGTCGACCGCCGACGTGGCCCGCCTCCTCGACGCCCCCGTCGTGCTGGTGGTCGACGCCGGCGCCATGTCGGGCTCCGTGGCGGCGCTGGTCCACGGCTTCGCCACCTTCGACCCGTCGGTCCGGCTCGGTGGGGTGGTCCTGAACCGGGTCGGGTCGCCGGCCCACGCCGTGCAGCTCCGGGAGGCGCTGGCGCCGCTGGGGCTTCCGGTCCTCGGCGTCCTGTCCCGGGACGACCGCCTCACCTGGCGGGACCGGCACCTCGGGCTGGTCCCCGTCGCCGAGCGCCCGGCGGCGGTGACCGAAGCCCTCGACCGGCTGGCCGCCGCCATCGCCGAGGAGGTCGATCTTCAGGCCGTCCTCCGCCTGGCCGCCACGGCATCCCCGTTGCCGGTCGGACGGGTGCCGCTCCCGTCTCCGCCCGCCGGCGGGGGCGACCGCCGGCACGGCACCGTCCGGATCGCGGTGGCGGCGGGGGCCGCCTTCACGTTCACCTACACGGACACGCTCGACGCCCTCGTCGCCGCGGGGGCGGAGCCGGTGCCGTTCGACCCGCTGCGGGACGAGGCCCTTCCCGAGGCGGTGGACGGGCTCATCGCCGGCGGGGGCTTCCCCGAGGTCTACGCCGCCGAGCTGGCCGGCAACCGGCCGATGCTCGACGACGTCCGGCGCCGGATCGACCGGGGGCGGCTGGTGACGTGGGCCGAGTGCGGTGGGCTGCTGTGGCTGTGCCGGACCCTCGACGGGCGGCCCATGGCCGGCGTTCTGCCCGCCGATGCCCGGATGACCGACCGGCTCACCCTCGGCTACCGGGCGGCGACGCTCGGGGCGCCCTCGCCGGTCGGCGACCCGGGCGTGGTGGTGCGAGGCCACGAGTTCCACTACTCGACGGTCGAACCGGCCGGCGACGCCCTCCTCTTCCGCAGCCGCTTCGGCGAGCGCCCCGACGGCTTCTCCTCCCCGACCCTGCTGGCCACCTACCTCCACCACCACCCCGGCGGCGACCCGTCCGCCGTGGCCCGGTTCGTGGCCGGCTGTCGCCGACCCCCGGGCAGCCCCCCCATCCCGGCCGATTGAGCGGCGGCGGCGGCGGGCGGACGGGCCGAGCGGGCGTCGCCCTACGTGATGCCCTACGTTGTCGCCGGTGATGCGCAAGACGAGCGTGTATCTCTCCTCCCGGCTCAAGGACGCCCTGTCGGTGCGGGCGGCGGCCACCGGCCGGAGCGAGGCGGAGGTCATCCGGGCCGCGGTGGAGGCGGAGGTTCAATCGGGCCCCGGGCCGGGGACGGGGGCGTCGTCCCTCGAAGCGCCGGTCCCCGGGCGGCTGGTCGGCGTCGGGGTCGGGCCGGGCGACGCCGATCTCGTAACGGTGCGGGCCGTCGTCGCCCTCCGGCGGGCCGACCGCATCGTGGCCCCGGCCACGGCCGTCGACGCCGTCGGACGGGCGGAGGCCGTCGTCCGCCAGGCCGTCCCGGGACTGCGGGTGGAGCGGATCCCGTTCGCCATGGCGCCGGGCCGGGCGGAACGGGACCGGTCCGTCGACGAGGCGGCCGTCGTCGTGGCGGGCTACCTCGACGCCGGCGAGGAGGTCGCCTTCGTGACCCTCGGCGACCCGCTGACCTATTCCACGTTCACGTCGGTGGCCGCCTCCGTGCGCCAGCGGCGCCCCGCCACGGTGGTGGACCAGGTCCCGGGGATCATGGCCTTCCAGGCCCTGGCGGCCCGGACCGGCACCACGGTCACCGACGAGCGGCAGCGCCTGGTGGTGCGGACCGCCCTGGACGGGGAGGACGTCGACGTCGACCTCGCCCAGCCCGACGTGACCGTCGTCCTCTACAAGGGCGGCCGGCGCCTGCCCGACCTGGCCAAGGCGGCGGCCGCCGCCGGCCGCCTCCCCGGCGCCGTGGCCGGCGAGTTGCTCGGCATGCCCGGCGAGCGGATCGGGCCCCTGGCCGACCTGGCCGCCGACGGGCCCGCCTCGTACCTGGCCACCGTGATCGTCCCCGCCCGGTCGCCGGCGCCGGAGCACCCATGATCTCCTTCGTCGGCGCCGGCCCGGGGGCTGCCGATCTCATCACGGTGCGGGGGGCCGCCAGGCTGGCGGCGGCCGACGTGGTCGTGTGGGCCAGCTCGCTCGTTCCCGAGGCGGTGCTCGACCACTGCCGGCCGGGTGTCGAGCTCTTCGACTCGGCCACGATGACGCTGGAGGATGTGTTCGGCGTCTACGCCGCCCATGACGAGGCGACGCCGATCGTGCGTCTCCACTCCGGCGATCCTTCGATCTACGGCGCCATCGCGGAGCAGATGGACTGGTGCCTGGCCGGGCAACGGTCGTTCGAAGTGGTGCCGGGGGTGACCTCGGTGGCGGCGGCCGCCGCCGCGTTGGCCCGGGAGCTGACGGTGCCGGGCGTGAGCCAGAGCGTGGTCCTCACCCGGCTCGCCGGGCGCACCGCGGCCTCGATGCCGCCCGGCGAGGGTGTGGCCGCCTTCGCCCCGCACGGCGCCACCATGGCCGTGTTCCTCTCCGCCGCCCGGCCCGACGAGCTGGCCGCGGAGCTGCTCGCTCCCGGCTCCGGCTACGGGCCCGACACACCGGCGGCCGTCGTGGTCCGGGCCAGCTGGCCCGACGAGATCGTGGTGCGGACGACCGTCGCCCGTCTGGCCGACGACCTCCGGGCCACCGGGGCCACCATGACGGCGCTCGTGCTGGTCGGCGAGGCGTTGGCCGAGCGGCCCGTCCCCCGCCGGTCGCACCTCTACGAACCCGCCTACACCACCGCCTACCGTCTCCGCTCGACCGCCGGCTCGACGAAGGGCCGACCGTCGGCCCGGCGCTCCGAGTGAGGGCCGAAGGGGGCGGGCCTCCCCTCGCCATCGTCGGATTCCTCGGTGACGAGTCCTTCGGCCGGGCGGCGGCGGCGGCCCTGCGAGCGGCCGATGTCGTGATGGGAATCGGCCGGCTCCTCGACGCCCTCCCGGCCGACGTGGCCGGGAAGCGCATCGAGGTCGCCGGCCCGCTGGCCGAGACCCTGGAGCTGGCCGCCGAGCGGCGGGCGCTCGGGGAGCGGATCTGCCTGCTGGCGTCGGGCGACCCGGGGTTCTTCGGCATCGTCCGGGTGGCCTCGGCCCGGTTCGGCGCCGGGGCCCTCGAGGTCCATCCCGCGCCTTCGTCGGTGGCGATGGCCTTCGCCCGGGCCGGTCTCCACTGGGACGATGCCGTGGTGGTGTCGGCCCACGGCCGGCCGCTGGCCGCCGCCGTGGAAGAGGTGCTGCCCTGGCCGAAGGTGGCGGTGCTCACCGCGCCCGACCAGCCACCCGAGGCCCTCGGACGGGCGCTCCTGGACGCCGGCTGCGGACCGCGCCGGGTCACGGTGTGCGCCCGGCTGGGCCACGACGACGAGGCCGTGACCCGGACGGACCTCGACGGTCTGGCCGCCGGGGCCTTCGCTCCCCTGGCCGTGGTGCTGCTCGAGGTGCCGGGGGCGCTCGATGCATCCGGCGGGCCGACCCTGGCCTGGGGTCTCCCCGACCACCGCTACGCCCACCGGGCGGGGATGGTCACGAAGGCGGAGGTGCGCGCCGTCGCTCTCGGAAAGCTGGCCCTTCCCGGCACCGGCGTCCTGTGGGACGTGGGAGCCGGGTCGGGCTCGGTGGCCGTGGAGTGCTCCCGTCTAGCGCCGGGCCTGCGGGTCTTCGCCGTGGAACGCCGGCCCGATGACGTCGAGCGTTTACGGGAGAACACCATTGGGACTGGAGTGGTCGTCGTGGACGGTGAGGCTCCCGACGTCCTGGCCGGACTCCCCGATCCAGACAGAGTCTTCCTGGGCGGAGGGGGTCTGAACGTGCTGGAATCAGTCCTGGACCGTTTACGGCCCGGTGGCCTGGTCGTTGCCACCTACGTCGCCCTGGACCGGGCGGCGGCGGCCGCGACCCGGCTCGGGTCCATGGTCCATGTGGCTGTCAGTCGCGGGGTGCCCCTCGGGGGGAGCGGCGCCCTGCGACTGGCGGCCGAAAACCCCGTCTTCGTCTGCTGGGGCCCCACCCCCGGCCCGGACGACGCCCGGTGACCGGCCTCTCGACCGGCGGGCCGATCCTGGTCTGCACGGTGACGGAGGCGGGCGCGACGCTGGCCCGCCGCCTTCCCTACCGGCACCACCACGGCGGGCTCGTGGCCGCGGTGCGGGAACGGTGGGCCGACGTCGGCGGTTTCGTCCTCGTCTGTGCCACCGGCATCGCCGTGCGGGCCATCGCCCCGTTGCTGGC
>JAUZEX010000509.1 GCA_030838815.1 Actinomycetota bacterium | reverse complement strand
GTTCTTGTTGATGCCGAGCCCGTAGACGTGCAGATACGTCCGGGTGGCCACAGCGACGACCGTCTCGGTCGCGCCCATGACGGCGGCGATTCCCACCATGGCGACGAGCCCCCGCCGCACGACACGGCCGTCGGTGGGCAGCGTGTGGATCACGGCGATCCCGAGGCCGACGAACGCCGCCCTCTGCAGGCTCTCGCCCAGGACGGCGTGAGGGTGGGCCGCCCACACCGCGGACGCCGCCGTCCAGGCCACGAAACCGATCGCCGGGACGGACAGGGAGCCCAGCAGCGATCCGTGCTGGCGGCCGGAGGCCCATTCCAACAGGAGGGTGCCGCCCAGGAGGATGAGCAGGATGTCGCTCGGGCCGACGAGCTTGCCGAACGCGTTCATGGCAAAGGGGATGAACGTCAGCGGGAACAGCACGACGGTGGTCGCCGGGCGGTTGTGGCTGACGACCATGAAGGCGAAGAAGCCCGCCAGCGCCACGAAGGTCAGGATCGGCGAACGGGAGCTGGCCAACCCGCCGACGGCGGCGAGGGCGACGGCACAGCTGCCCCAGACGAACGACTTCGTCATGACGCCACCAGCCCGCAGAGCGCGACGTCGAACCGCCGGGCGCTCTCCTCCATCGTGTAGTCGCGAACGGTCTTGAGGGCCGCGGCGGCGAGCATCAGCCGGAGGTCCTCGTCGTCGACGAGGCGCAGGATGGCGGCGGCCAGCGCCGGGGCGTCGCGGGGGGGAACCACGAGGCCGTCGAATTCGTGGGTCACGACCTCGGCCGGGCCGCCCTCGGCCGGGGCCACCACCGCGCAGCCCCGCGCCATGGCCTCGACGAGGACCTGGCCGAAGGGCTCCGGCTCGATCGAGCAGGCGACCGCCACGGTGAAGTCGTCGTAGTGGGTCACGGGGTCGGCGACACGTCCGGTGAACTCCACCCGACCGGCGAGCCCCGGGCCGGCGGCGATGCCCCGCAGACGGTCGAAGTAGGCGTCCTCGCCGAACATGGCCGCGCCCACGACACGGAAGCGGACGTCGGGCCGGGACCGGGCCACGATCTCGGCCGCCTCGAGGAACAGGTGCTGTCCCTTCCATTCGGCGATACGGGCCACCATGCCGACCACCGGCGGCCCGACCCGGGCCGGCACCTCGTCGCGGACGAGGTCGGACGGGATCCCGGAGTAGACGACGGCGGCGGGATCTCCCCCCGCCCCGGCGGCGTCGAGGACGTACTGGGAGCAGCCGACGACCCGCTGCGGGAAACGCCCCAACATCCACCGGACGAGACCCGAGACGCTCGAGCCGGTCTGCAGGTTGCCGAGGTCGTCGTGGATGTGGACGATGGCCGGAGTACGGGCGGCCGTGGCGGCCAGCATGCCGGCGACGTGGGCCTTCATCGAGTTCGTGTGGATGACGTCCGCCTGGTGGCGGCGCGCCGCCCGGTAGATCCGCCAGGCGTACTGGAGCGTCGCCGGGACCGTGCCGGCCACGCCGGCGCCCCGCAGGTGGGCGCGGCGGCGCTCCACCAGCGACGCGGGAAGCTCGACGATCTCGACGCCCACGCCGTGGGTGCGCAGATCGGCGGCCAGCGTGCCTTCGCTCCCGCAGGCGACGATGCTCTCGACCCCGTACGGGCGCAGGTGCTCGACGAGCCGGGCCAGCGCGATCTCGCCGCCGCTCAGGACCCCGGCGTGGGTGACATGAAGGACGCGCACAGCTACGTCGTTTCTCCTCGGAGAAGCACCGGATAGCCCAGTCGGGTCGAAGGGTTTGTCGGCGCGGTTGATGGGAGACCTTGAGCAAATCGGGGGGGCGCCCCGACCAACGCGTTGCAACTCGATAGATATCGGCTATACGGCCCCGCGCTGGCAGGGGGCGATTCCCCTAGAAGCCGTCGAGGTGCCCCAATCGCGCACTCGAAGTCGGCCAAAACGGCCCTCGAGGGCTACGTCGAGCGCGTCGCCCGCTCCAGCACGTCCTCGAACTCGAGGACGCGGTCGGTCCAGTCGATCGCCGGCGGAGCCGCCGACGGCGTCGCCGACCCGCCCTGACCGATCAGATCGGCCACCGCGGCGACGAAACGGTCGCCGGGGACGGCCCGGACGGGCTCGCCGAGCTCCCGGAAGCCGGCGACCTCCGTGGCCACGACGGGCCGGCCCACCGCCAGGCACTCGTAGGCTTTGATCGGATCCAGGCTCTCGGTGAAGGGCGTCACCTTGTGGGGCACGATCATGACATCGGCGTGCTGCAGGTAGGCGGGGACGTCGGCATAGGGCCGGGGACCGAACAACTGCACCCCGGTGGCCACCAGCCGCGCCCGTGACGCCGGGGTCAGCGCGTCGGGGCCGACGAGGACGACGTTGAGGCCGGGGAGTCCCGAGGCCAGCGCCGCGACCAGGTCGACGTCGATGCGCTCGTCATGGAGTGTCCCGACGTAGAGGGCCACGGGCGGCGGCGGCAGGTCGGCCGGACGGGGCCGCGGGGTGGTGAAATGGTCGACGTCGACGCCGTTGGGAATCAGGTTGACCGGCCGGGACGCACTGCGGCTGCGGGCCAGCGCCGGCGAACAGACCACCACCTCCTGCACGGACCTGACCAGGTCGTCGTCCAGCCGGCGCCGTCGGGAGAGCTCGTGCCCGGCCAGGCCCGGCTCGAGGAGCCAGTCGTCGGTGATGTCGTAGATCGACGGCCAGGCGCTCGATCGCACCAGCCAGGCGTAGCTGAGGTCGTTCACCCACAGCACCGGCCGGCCGAACCGGAGCTTCCGGGCGGCCAGGCGCACCTGGAGGCCGAGCGAACGGTCGGCCCACGAGCCCACCGAGCGGGGAAGGGCCTTGATGGGACGCAGCCCCCACAGCCGCCCGCTGTCGCCGATCCGGCGCAGCACCGGCCCGTGCGGAAGCGTCCGGTTCCGGAGGCCGGCGGTGATGTCGGTGGGTGGCTCCACGAAGAGGACCCGCAGGCCGGGGTTGCGGCGCAGGAGACCGTCCACGACCAGCTGGTTCCGTCGCCAGATCTCGTCCCACGACTCCAGGGAACAGACGACGAGCTCCTCGACGCTCACGCCAGCTCGCGGTACAGAGCGGTGTACTGGTCGGCGATCTTCGCCCACGAGAAGTCGTTGACCCGCTCCCGGCCGGCCGCGGCCAACCGGGCCGCGAGATGGCGGTCGGCCAGCAGCCGGTCGATGGCGGCCCCGTAGGCCGCGGGGTCGAACGGATCCGCCACGAGCCCCTCGCGCTCGTGGCGGACGATCTCGGGTGCCCCGCCCCGGGACGAGACGACCACGGGCCGGCCCGCCCGGAGCGCCTCGATCACCACGATGCCGAACGGCTCGACCCGGGAGGGGAGACAGAACACGTCGGCGTGGGACATGACCCAGGCCACGGCGCCCCGGTCGAGGCGGCCCGGAAAGGCGACCTTGCCCTCGAGCCCGAGCGTGCGGGCCTGGTCCAGGAGGGCATCCCGGCTGCGCCCCTCACCGCCGATGACGAGGCCGACGTCGGGGTGGCCCGGGGAGATCCTGGCGAACGCCTCCAGCAGGAGGTCGAATCCCTTCTTCGGCACGACACGCCCGAGGGCGACGACGAACCGGGAGAAGGGGAGGTCGACCGGCGTGGGGACGTCGTCGCCCGCCACCTCGACGCCGTTGTAGACCACGCGGCCCTTGCCCGCCGGGAGCCCGAAACGGGAGACGGCGTCGTCGATGACGAACTGGGAGCATCCGGTGACGGCCCTGGCCCGCCGCAGCGCCGTCCGCAACCCGAGACGCAGGGCCGCCGACTCGTCGTAGATGTCGTTGTCGTCCATGACGGTTTCGCCCTGCAGTGTCACGACGAGGGGGATGCGGTGCCGGGCCGACACCGCCGTGGCGTAGATCCCCTGGGCACTGAAGCACTGGACGTGGAGGATGTCGGGGCGGAAGTCCTTCACCGCCTGCGACAACGCAGCGAAGGCCCGTGCACCCGCCGGGGCCAGGCCGAGAAGCGCTGCCGGGTTGGCGGCCGGCATGGGAAAATCGAAGCGCCGGACGGTCGTCCCGTCGATCACGTCCCGGGCGGGAAGTGTGTCCGGGTAACGGAATGTCCACACTTCGACGGCTGCACCGGACTGGGCGAACCGGTCCGCCAGCCGCCGGGTCAGCTCCTCTACACCGCCGAGCGAAGGAGCGTACGCACTGGGGATCAGCGCCACTCTCACTCGGGAGCCCCTTCGACATTTTCTTCGACACTTCCTGCGACCTGGCGCAGCACCCGGGCGGGGATCCCCCCGGCGACCACGCCGGGCGGCAGTGTCCCCCGGACGACGGCGTTGGCCGCGACGACGGTCCCGTCCCCGATCACGGCGCCGCGCAGGACCGTCACCTTGCAACCGATCCACGCTTCCCGGCCGATGACGACCGGGCTGATCGTCACCGCCCCGGAGGCCGGCGGACGGCCCACCTCGTGATCGTGGTCCCGCACCGACACCAACTCCGCCAGGAAGGCGCCGTCGCCGATCTCGATCCGCTCCCGGGCCGCCAGCGTGGAGTGGTGCCCGACGAAGCTGCCGGCCCCGAATCGGAGCACACCCTGGTCGTAGACCGCCACGGTGGTGCCGTCGTCGAGGCCGCAACCGGGGCCGAGCACCAGCCGCGCCCCGGGGTCCAGGATCAGCCGGCACCCTCTCCCCACCCAGGCCCCCTCCCCGGCCTCGACGTTCGGATGGACGAGCGCCCATGACCGGGCCCGGACGCGGGCCAGGACCGAAAGCGCACGGGTCTGGAGCTGCGCCACCGTCAGGGGGCCACCGTCCAGTCGTCGCTCCACGCCCTGCGTACGCCGGGCGGGTAGACCAGCGCCCGCAGAGGTCTCGCCGGTTGGCCGGCGACGAGTGTGTCGTCCGGCACGTCATGGGTGACGATGGCGCCTGCAGCGACCACGGCCCTTCGGCCAACGGTCACGCCGGGAAGAACGATCGCTCGGGCGCCGATCCAGGCGCCGTCTTCGATCTTGACGGGAGCCGTGCGGGTCGGTCCTCCTTCGAGGCCGTGATCGTCGGAGTCGGTGACGAAGACGTCATACGACAGCGCGACATCGTTGCCGATCTCGACCAGGTCACGGGCGGTCACCATGGAGCCGGCGTTCAACAACACGCGGTCGCCGATGCGGATGCGCCCCAGACCACCGAGGCGTACCCGCCGGTCCGGGGCCAGGACGAGCAGGTTGGCACCGACAACCAGGTCGCGGCACGTGATGTACGGACGGCCGTTGATGACCGCCTCGGGCCCGACCTCAGCATGACGGAGATGCCATCGCACCCGGGCCTGGGACGCCCGGACGTCCGGCTTCAGCAGCCCCCAGGCGCGTCGGACGACCGGATGACTCATGTCCTGTTCCCGCCGCGCCGCATCGTCAACCTCCGGGGGTCATGCCGGCGGTAGGTTAGCGCCGAGAGCGACACGACCACGCCGGGGAGCACACCGGCGGAAGCCGCCTATGCCGCTCGCCTCCCGAACCGGCCGAGCTCGCTCCCGGACAGGATGGGGGCCACGCCGCCGCCCGCCTTGGAGGTCCAGCGCCCGAGGTCCTCGTACATGAAACCCGCCTCCGCCATGGCGGCGGGGTCGAGGAGGTTCCGGCCGTCGACGACACAGGGCTGGGCCATGAGCTCGCGGATCTTGGCGTAGTCGAGCTGGGCGAATTCCGGCCATTCGGTCAGGATGGCGAGGACGTCGGCGCCGCGGGCGGCGTCGTACGCATCGGCGGTCGTGGTGACACCGGGGTGGGAAGCGACGGCGGGGTCGTAGGCCACGACATTGGCCCCGGCGGCGAGGAGCCGGTCGACGATGGCGATGGACGGCGAATCACGCCGGTCGTCGGTGCCGGCCTTGAAGGTGAGGCCGAGCACGGCGATGGTCTTGCCGGCAACGCTGCCGCCCGCCACCCGGGCGATCTTGTCGGCCACGTGGTCGAACTGGGCTTCGTTGGCGGCGATGGCGCCCTTCAGGAACCCGAAGTCGTAGCCGTGGTCGGCGGCGATGCGGACCAGCGCCGCGGTGTCCTTCGGGAAGCACGAACCGCCCCAACCGGGCCCGGGGGAGAGGAACTCGAAGCCGATCCGGTGGTCGTGGCCCATGCCGTTGAGGACGTCGTCGACATTGGCGCCCACCCGCTCGCAGACGGTGGCGACGGCGTTGACGAACGAGAGCTTGGTGGCGAGGAAGGCGTTGGCGGCGTACTTGATCATTTCCGCCGAGGCAGCGTCGGTCCGCACCACCGGCGCGTCGATCTTGGCGTAGAGGCCGGCGACGCGGTCCACTGCGTCGTCGTCGTCGCCGCCGATGACGATCCGGTCGGGATTGAGGCAGTCGGCCACGGCGCTGCCTTCCCGCAGGAACTCCGGGTTGGACACGACGAAGACGTCGCCCCGACCGAGCGCCAGCGTCACCTGCATGGCGGAACCGACGGGCACCGTCGACTTGTTGATCACCACGGCCGCCGGCTCGAGGGCGGGGCCGATCTCCTTGGCGGCGGAGATGACGAAGCTGAGGTCGGCGGCGCCGTCCGCCCCCTGCGGGGTGGGGAGGCAGAGGAACACGAAGTCGGCCCCGGGGACGGCACCCCCGGCCCCCAGCATGAAGGAGAGGCGCCCGGACGCCAGGCCGTCCTGCACCAGCTCTTCCAGCCCCGCCTCGACGATCGGGATCTCGCCCCGGTTCAGGCGCTCGACCTTGCTCTCCACGACATCGGCGCACACCACCGAGTGTCCCAAATGGGCGAGGTACGCCCCGGTCGTCAGCCCGACGTAACCGGTACCGATGACAGCGATCCGCGACATGTGTTTTCTCTCTCCTGGGCTCGGGCTTGGTGTGGTGGAGGCGGTGATCAGGCGGCGCGTTCGAGGGGTGCTTCCGCCCCGCCGACGACGGCGAGGTTGACCCACTCCCGGATCTTCTTGCGGAAGGCGTCGATGCCGAACCGGTCGGCGTTGGTGACGCAGTCCTCACGGGACAGGCCGGCACTGTCGAGGCGCTCGACGGCATAGGCCAGGGCGGTGGCCGACTGGCTGCCGACGAGCATCCCGGTGACCTTGTGGAGGACCGTCTCGGCCGTCCCCCCGACGTTCATGGCCACGACCGGGGTTCCGCAGGCCTGGGCTTCGACGGGGACGATCCCGAAGTCCTCGATGCCCGGGAACAGCAGGGCGTCGGCCCCCCGGTAGAGATCCCGCAGCCGCTCGTCGCTCGGACGGACCTCGAACGTGACCAGGTCCGGGGCGATGCGCTTGGCCAGGGCCCGCAGCTGCTCCTCGCCCGGCCCCCAACCGGCCACGACCAGGGGACGCCCGAGGAGGGCCGCCGTCTCGATGGCCAGATCGAGACGCTTGTAGCCGACGAACCGGCTGGCCGCCAGCAGGTAGCCGCCCGCCGGGGACTGGGGGCCCGGCCGGTAGAACTCCGTGTCGACCGGGGGCGTGATGACGACCGATTTCCGGCCGTAGACCCGCTCGATGCGTTCCTGGGTGTTGGTGCTGTTGGCGGCGAAGTGGTCCACCCAGCCCGCCGCCGTACGGTCCCAGTTGCGGAAGGCGTTGAGGATCGAATTCGGGATCTCGAAACGCGTGCGGCGGTCGATGTCGGGATCCCAGACGTAGCGCATCGGAGCGTGGACGTAGGAGAGGTGGACGGCGCTCCGACCGGGGTAGAAGCCTTTGACGCAGGCCACCGACGACGAGATGACGACGTCATACTGCTGCCGGCTGGCGAGCCTCCAGGCGGCCGGCATCAGCGGCAGCGTGAGCGAGCGGAGCTCACGCACCCCGCGCCGGTCCAGGAACGTGGTGTTGATCTTGCGGCCGCCGAACTCCCAGTCGATCTTGGGGTTGGCGGTGAGGGCGTAGACGTCGGCGGTCGGGAACGACTCGGCGATCTGCTCGAAGGTCTTCTCGCCTCCCGCTCGGCCGGTCAGCCAGTCATGGGCGACCGCGATCCGCAGGTCTTCCAGCGAATCCATCCGAACCCCGTTGCACAGTTCCGTTTTCTCGGGAGGAGCCATGCCGGAGATGATCAGGTCTAACTAGTCATTCGTCGGTGGGCGGATTCCCTTAAGGGGCCATCAAAGGCGGCCTTCCATGTGGTTCGGACGGTGGGGTCGGTGTTGTCGCTTTCCAGCTATTAACAACCCGGCAAATAACACGCCCTTAAGGGAATCCTATGGTGTTGCAGGCCGGGTGCGCCCCTGATCCTCCTATGTATGACCACCCACGCCCCCACAGTGACTAGCCCGTCGCCCGCCGCGGATGACGAGTTGTACCTAGTCCCTACGGGCCCCATCCCGGCCCGCCCCATAGCCCGGATGAACCAGCGCCGCCGCCCGGGCCCGTCAGCCCCGTTGCTCGGGCTGTTGGTGGCGCTCGATCTCAGCGCCCTGGTGAGCGCCTGGATCGCCGCCTTCGTGATCTTCGGTGCTCCCGGCGGGGCGTGGCACGCCGGCCTCCGGGTGGTGACGGCGGTCGCCGTCTCCCTGGTCCTGGCCCGGGTGGAAGGGCTGTACCGGCCGGGGATCGGGAGTGTCCGCACCGTGGAGCTCGCCGGGGTGATGCGGGTGATCTCTCACGGTGCCCTTCTGAGCCTCGCCGTTCCGCTCCTGGCCGGCACGAAGCCCGACCTCGCCTTCGTCGCCACCGGTTCGCTCCTGGCCTTCGTGCTTGTCTCCCTCGGGCGGGGGCTCCACGGGGCGTGGCTGCGGTCTGAGCGCAGCCGGGGAGGCCTGATGGAGTCGGTCGTGGTCGTGGGCTACCACGAAGAGGCGGAGCGGCTCGTCAAGCTTCTCGCCAACCACCCTGAACTGGGCCTGCGGGTCTGCGCGCTGGCCTCCGACGGCGAGACGGCCGGCCAGCACAACATCCCCTGGCTCGGTCAGCCGCACCTGGCCGTCGACGCCATCCTGCGCAGCGAGGCCACGACGGCGATCGTGTCCACCGCCGGGATGTCGCCCAGCGAGTACAACCGGGTCATCCACCAGCTCGTGCAGGGTGGCATGCCGGTGCAGCTGTCCAGCGGCCTGCACAAAGTGGCGCATGAGCGGCTGCGGCGCGTCGCCCTGGCCAGCGAGCCGTTCTTCCTCCTCGAGCCGTCCGGCCCTTCCCGGGCCCAGCTGGCGTTGAAGCGGGCCCTCGACATGGTTGTCGCCTCCGCCGCCCTGATCGTCACGTTGCCGCTCCTGGCGCTGGCCGCCCTGGCCGTCAAGCTCCAGGATCGGGGCCCGATCCTCTTCCGCCAGACGAGGGTGGGCCAGTTCGGACGGGAGTTCACCGTCCTCAAGTTCCGCACGATGGTCATCGACGCCGATTCCCGGCTGGCCGACCTCCGGGCTCAGAACGAGCGGGACGGGCCCCTGTTCAAGGTCACCAGCGACCCCCGGGTCACCAGGGTCGGGAAGCTCCTGCGGGCCTCGAGCCTCGACGAGCTCCCCCAGCTGTTCAACGTCCTGGCCGGCAGCATGAGCCTGGTGGGGCCCCGTCCCGCCCTGCCGGCCGAGGTCGCCACGTTCGACGACGCCCTGCTGCGGCGTCACGACATGCCGCCGGGCATCACCGGTCTGTGGCAGGTCGACTGCCGTGACAACTCGTCGTTCGAGGCCTACCGGCATCTCGACCTCTTCTACATCGAGAACTGGTCCTGCTCTCTCGACCTGCTCCTCCTGTGGGCCACCATCCCGGCCGTGCTCATCCGGGGCGTCCGCTCGGCCATGGACCGGAAGACGGCCGGCGCGGCGGCGCAGCCCGGCGCGGAGGAGTTCGGTGTGCAGGACGCCACCGCGGCGATGGTGGCAAGCTGACATGACGATCGTGGCCGAGACCCGTTTCACCGCCGTTCCGATGCTCGACGAACTGGACGTGCTCTTCCTCTGCACCGGCAACACGTGCCGTTCTCCCATGGCGGCGGCGTTGTTCGCCGCCCGCGTGGCCGCTTCGTCTGGGCCGCTGTCCCCTGTCCACGTCCATTCCGCCGGCCTGCTGTCCGACGGGCAGCCGGCCACCGATCACGGCGTGAAGATCATGGCCCGGCAGGGCCTCGACACCTCCGGGCACCGGAGCACCAGGGTCACCCCCGAGCTTCTGGGCGGCACCGATCTCGTGGTCGCCATGGCCCGCGACCACGTCCGGAAGGCCGTGGTGGTCGACCCCGACGTGTGGCCCCGGATCTTCACGCTCAAGGAAATCGTGCGCCGGGGTGAGCGTCTGGGAGCACTCCGGAAGGGACAGCCCCTGTCCGAGTGGTTGGCCGGCCTCCACCGCGGCCGCCGGCTGGCCGATCTGCTCGGACACGAACCCGCCGACGACGTCGCCGACCCCGTGGGACGGTCCAGGCGCGCCTACGCCCGCACCGCCGCCGAGCTCGACGACCTGACCCGGCGGCTCGTCGTGCTCCTGGGACGTTGAGATCTCCGGCATGATGTCCCCCATGCGTGTCGTCATCACCGGCGGGGCAGGCTTCCTCGGCTCGCACGTGTGCGACCTGTTGGTGGCCCGCGGCGACGAGGTCGTCTGCGTCGACAATCTGTGCACCGGCCGGCAGGAGAACATCGCCCACCTGACGGGTCGGCCCGGCTTCACCTTCGTCGCCCAGGACGTGAGCCGGGGCCTCGAGGTGGCCGGTCCCGTCGACCTGGTGATGCATCTGGCCAGCCCGGCCTCACCGCCCGAGTATCTCCGGCTGGCGATCGAGACGCTCGAGGTCGGGAGCCTCGGGACCATGAACACCATCCGCCTCGCGCTCGAGAAGGGCGCCCGCTACTTCGTCGCCTCGACCAGCGAGGTGTACGGCGACCCGCTGGTCCATCCGCAGCCGGAGACCTACTGGGGACACGTCAATTCGACCGGCCTGCGCAGTTGCTACGACGAGGCGAAGCGCTTCGCCGAAGCGGTCACGATGGCCTACCACCGCCAGCGCGGTCTCGACGTGCGCATCAGCCGGACGTTCAACACGTACGGTCCACGGATGCGGCCCGACGACGGCCGTGTCGTCACGAACTTCATCGTCCAGGCGCTGGCCGGCCGGCCGCTGACCGTCTACGGCGACGGAACCCAGACCCGGAGTTTCTGTTACGTCGACGACCAGGTCCGGGGCCTGGTCGCCCTCGCCGACTCCGACTACGTCGGCCCGGTGAACATCGGCAACCCCAACGAGTTCACCATGCTCGAGCTGGCCCAACAGGTGCTGGCCGTCACCGGCTCCGCCTCCGAGCTCCGGTTCGAACCGCTCCCCGCCGACGACCCCACCCAACGCCAACCCGACATCACCCTGGCCCGGGACGTGCTGGGTTGGGAGCCCCGGGTCGAGCTGGCCGAGGGCCTGGAGCGCACCATTCCGTGGCTCGCCAAGGAGCTCGCCTCGACCGCCCGGCACCCGTAGCCGCCCCCGGCGGGGCATGAATGGTGGTGGGTCAGGCGACGTCGCCGGGCACCAACGGCTCTTCACCGAGGAACTCGAGGACCTGGCGCGCGACGAGCCCGGGGTTCGCCTTGACGTCGGCGATGCGGACCTCGAGATACCGACCGGCCGACAGCGTGACCGGGCGACGGGTCGGACGCAGGCCGCCCTGCAGCCAGCCGCCGACGACGTTGATGACGACGCAGCGGGGGAACAGGCGGTCCAGGGTCTCGACGGGCACCACGCCGGTGTCGACGACCTCGACCGACCGGCGGCCGCCGGCTTCGGCAGCCCGGTCGGCGGTGAACTCGTCGCCGACCTTCTTGTACCAGTACTGGTCCGGGAAACCTTCACGGGCCAGGCGGCCCCAGTTGCTCTGGACGGTCTGGATCATGCCGGCCAGGGCGTCGCCGTGGAAACCGACGTGGAGGGCGGCCCGACCGTGGAGCAGCTCGCCGAGGAACTCCCGCCCGGCACCGACGATGAACACCGGGGCGGCCGCGGTCGCCGACTTCGTCGTGCTCGGGCCGGCCTCGTCACCATGCCCCCACTCCAGTGTGGTCTCGAGCGGGACGCCGTGCTTGGCCAGGACACTCGTGATGCTGGTGGGCGACGCCACGAACGCGGCGACCGTCGCCGGCCGTTCCACCCTGGACTCAGGCTCGACGACCCTCTGGCCCCGCTTGCGGCGCACGCTCATCCGCGAGGACATCTCGTTCTTGACCGGATCCGACATCGTCACTGCCCCCAGGCGTCGTTAGCTTTGTCTGATTGATCGGCGGGATCGGGTCGACACTTGAGGCCTTGAGTCTGTCCTCCGAGCCCCGTCTCGTAGTGGGCGACGATCTCAGGGAGCCGGGGCCCGAGCCCTGGTTCCTCAAACCGCCCCGGGGGTGGGGTGGGCCGAGGCGACGGCGGCGGGGGCCAGGTCGCCGGTGAGGAGACCCTGGCTGATGGCCAGCGACACGGCGTGGGCCTGGGTCCGCACACCGAGCTTGTCGTAGATGCGGATCTTGTGGTTCTCGACCGTCTTGGTGGCCATGCCGAGGCGCCGGGCAATCGACTTGGCCGGCAGCCCGTCCGCCATGGCCACGAGCACGTCGTGCTCCCGGACGGTGAGCGAGGAGGCGACACCGCCGCTGACCGTGTTGCCCCGGGCCGGCTCCCGCAGCTTGCGCCACTGGTCCAGCACGGTGGCGGTGGCGACCGGGCCGAGCACCGCCGCCCCGCCGGCCACCCACTCGACGGCGTCGAGCACCTGCTCGGGCGTCGTGTCGTGGCGGAGGTAGCCATGGGCGCCCAGGGCCAGGATGCGGGTGAGGCGCTCGGGGGACGGGTCGTCGCACACGACGATCACCCGGGCCCCGGTGGTGTTGAGCAGCACGAGGACGGACTCGATCTCGCTGCCGTCGTCGAAGCTGTCCTCGGCGTAGACGACGTCGGGCTGCTCGG
>JAUZEX010000456.1 GCA_030838815.1 Actinomycetota bacterium | reverse complement strand
GTCCACGAGGCGGCCGCTCGGGGAGCTAGGTCGGGGTGGCGGACGGCAGTTGGATGCTCCTCGGTCGGGCGCAGTCACCAACGGCTCCGGGGGTCGGCCGAGAGGCCGTTGTTCCGATCGACGTCGGCGCTGGTGCGGGGTCGGGTATGTGGTCCGTGTCGGGGGTCCCGCGGGTCGCCACGGGGTTCCGCTGTCGTCCTACGGGCCACTCCGCCCACCGGCCCAACTGTCCTTGCTGTCCTGCCCCGGCCTCCGGCTATGGCGTCCGGTCAGCACAGTTGTAGGCCGCTGCGGCCCGCTCGGCGCGGATGGTCGGCGCCGCGCGCCGGCGCCGACCGGCACGTGGTACTTCATGGGTCCGGCCGACGAGGGCGACATCTTCCCCGGTGACACCGGCTTCGCCGGCTCGCTCGGAAACCAACGCCCGGCCTGGCCGATCGTCTCGGCACGGCCTTCGACTCCCGTGGGAGGCCGCGTCGGGCGCAAGCGGGCCGCGTCCCGGTCCAGAAGAACATCGGTGCCGGAACTGTGCGGAGATTCTGCGGGCGTTCCGTCGCCTCCACAGCGCCGGCGCAGGGGCCGGCCAACCGTCGAGGGACGAAGAACAAGCGGTTACCCGACGGACAGGCGATACATACCGAATGCCAACGGCACGACAGACCGATTGTGGCGGTGATCGTACCGTCCGGTGCAGCGGCGCCCCGACCGAACATGAGCGCACAGCGCGGCGCCACGGGCACCCGCAAGGAGGTCCGCCATGGTCACCGTCGACACCCTCGCCGGGCAGCCCGATTCCGCCGGGGGCCCTCGCCGGGTCGGCACCTACGTCGTCCCCAACGACTGGGACGGCGCCCGGCGGCGCCTCCGGCTGCTCGAGGCGTGGGCCGATCCCGCCACCACCCGCCGTCTGGCCGTCACAGGGGTGGGGCCGGGCTGGCATTGCCTCGAGGTCGGCGCGGGCGGCGGGTCCATCACCGACTGGCTCTGCCAGCAGGTCGGTTCGACCGGCACCGTGATGGCCGTCGACATCGACACCCGCTTCGTGGATGAACTCGAACGTCCCAACCTCGCAGTGCACCGCCAGGACGTCGTCACCGAACCGGTGCCCCGCCACCAATTCGACCTGGTCCACACCCGGGCGGTGCTCAGCCACCTCCCCGCCCGCCACGAAGTCCTCGCCGATCTCATCGCCGCGCTCCGGCCGGGCGGCTGGCTCCTCATCGAAGAGATCGACTTCTTCCCCATCCACGCCTGCGGTACCGGCCTCTACCGCGACATGATCATCGCCCTCGAGGGCATCCTCTCCCCCGCCGGACTCAACTGCCACTGGGCCCGGGGCGTCGCCCCCCTCCTCCAGGATGGCGGCCTCACCGCCATCACCGCCACGACGTCGGGTTCTACAACGGCGGCTCGTCTGCGGCCCAATTCCTCGCCGTCTCGTTCGAGCAACTTCGCGACCAGCTCATCGCCGGCGGCTGCACAGCCGACGACCTCGATCGCATCGCCGTCCTCCTGGACGACCCGACGGTGTGGTTCCCCAACATGGCCCTCGTCGGCGTCGCCGGCCAGCGCCCCCGTTCGGCGGGCGCCGTTCGCTGACGGAGCGGTGCACCCCCTGATATCGGCGAGACCAATTCGGCCCGACGGCTCAGCCGCCTTCGAACACGAGCAGCAGAGCAGCAGTCCCCTGATCACGACGAGGTCCGCCGGGCCACGTCGAGCAGTGTGAGGCCCTGGTGGATCCGGGTGGTCGGGTTGTCGCCGGCGGCGAGGAGATCTCGACGGCCGCACGTCGGCCCGCCCGGCGAAATCAGGGCGTCGACTCGTCCGCGCTGGCGTGCACCACCGCCTCCCCCGCCGTCGCGGACCCCATGATCCGACCGGTCGGGCCGCGTGACACGTTCAGCGCCGGTTTCGCACCCCCTGGCCGGGGCGGCCGGCGAGCCACTGATGGATGACGGGCCGCGACCACAGCGGGGTGTTCCCCACCCGCGTCACCGGCGGCGGCAACCGCCGGCGGGACAGGTAGGCGGTGACCGTCGCGGGCGAGACGCCGGCCAGCCGGGCGACGCCGCTGACCCCCAGGAGCCGGGAGGGGGTGAGCTCCGGGGCCCACAACCCGAACGGGATGTCGGCCCGACGCTCCCACTCCCCCACCGGGACGGGGAGGACGGTGACGAGACGGCCGCCCCGCACCACCGTGGTCAGCGTTCCCTTCCAGGCCAGGCACCAGCCCAGCTCCGCTTCCGACCGGACCCGTTCCACCGGCACGAGAACCTGGCCTCGCCGTGCCGGGAACCGGTACAGGGACCGCAACGTCAGGTCCCGGGCGCCGGGCACGGACTCCCCCGTCGCCTCGTAGCGCCACGTGCCCCGCCGGTCGCGGACATAGCCGGGAACGGACGCCGCCGGCAGATCAGCGACCCCGTCAGGGTCGGCTCGACGCCGGCGAGGCGGGCCGCACGGGGCGGGATGGCGGAGCAGCAGCCCGGGTGCGGGGCCGGTCCGGTCGTGACCGCACTCCCCCACCGGCCCTGAACCGTCAAGGGGAACCGCGCCCCGCGACGGGGAGCATCCGCCATGGCCGCCGAGGTCGGCCACGGGTGCTTCCGCTTCGTCCGCCTCGCCCTGCCCCTCCGATCCCAGCCGCCCGAGCTGCTCGTCGAGCCAGGTGTCAGCTGCGGACACGCCGTCGGCGTCGTCCCAGGTCTCCATCCGGTCCGGCTCGTCAGCCCCGAACCCCAACGGCACGGAGCCGTCGTCGTCATCGAAATCGTCGTCGTAGCCGTTCTGCGCCACTCAGTCCGGGCCTCGTCGAATCAAGGGACCGCTGCAAAGTCGATGGCACCGTACCGGAACCGGCATCGCAGCTGGCGGACCATTTCGGGGTTCTTCGGGTGCTTCATCGCCCTCGACCGGAATACCGCCCCTGGCGCAAGCGGGTGATCCTTCTGTGTCCGGCGACGAAGGTCGTCGTGGCGGCTCGAGCGACGCGTGCCGGGCGCCACGCCGTTGTGGTCGACCGCCACCCTTCCCCGGTCACCACGGTACGTCCCCGCGACGGTGGCGGTGGCTCCACGGTGCACTTACGGTTGCGCACCGACCTCGGTCGCGGCCAACGACGAGGCG
>JAUZEX010000422.1 GCA_030838815.1 Actinomycetota bacterium | reverse complement strand
CCGGGTCCGGGGCCGCGCCGGCGGCGGCCATGCGCCGGGCCCACGACGGCGACGAAGCGCTCTCCGCCGCGGTTGTGCTGGAGAACCTGGCCGCCAAGGCGACCGCCTGCCTGGCGCTGATCCACCTCCTCGACCGGCACGGCATCGATCCCGACTCCATCGAATACGTCCTGGGCTGCGGCGAGGAGGCGGTCGGCGACCGCTACCAGCGGGGCGGCGGCAACATGGCCAAAGCGGTGGCGGAGGCGGCCGGTCTCGGACAGGCGTCGGGGGCCGACGTGAAGGACTTCTGCGCTGCGCCGGTCCCCGCCCTGGTGATGGCGGCCAGCCTGGTGGCGGCGGGCGTGTTCAGCCGGGTGGCGGTGGTGGCGGGCGGTTCGCTGGCCAAGCTCGGCATGAAGTTCGAAGGCCACCTGAGCCACGACCTGCCCGTCCTCGAAGACGTCATCGGCGGCGCGGCCTGCCTCGTGGAGGCCGGTGACGGGCAGGCGCCGACCATCCGGCTCGACGCCGTCGGCCGCCACCGGGTCTCGGCCGGCGGCTCCGCGCCGCAGGTCATGGAGGCGCTGGCGGTCGAACCGCTCGCCCGCCTGGGGCTGCCGATGACGGCCGTCGACGACTACGCCACCGAGCTGCACAACCCCGAGATCACCGAGCCGCAGGGATCGGGCGACGTCGCCGCCCGCAACTACCGCACGCTGGCTGCGCTGGCCGCCCGCAACGGCGACATCGCCCGGGAGGAGATTCCCGCCTTCGTGGTCGCCCACGGCCTGCCGGGGTTCGCCCCCACTCAGGGGCACCTCGCCTCGGCGCTGTGCTACCTGCCCCATGCCGTGGCCCGCCTCACCACCGGCGACGCGGCCCGGGTGATGCTGCTGGCCAAGGGGAGCCTGTTCCTCGGCCGGATGTCGCAACTGTCGGACGGGATGAGCGTCCTACTCGAACGGAGCGGAGAAGGAGGCTGACGCATGGCGGGAGTGGTGGAGGCGACCAAGGACGATTTCCGCGATCTCATCGCGGAAGGGGTGGTACTCGTCGACGTGTGGGGCCCGTCGTGCGCACCGTGCCTGGCGCTCATGCCCCACGTCGCGGCGCTGGCCGAACAGCGCGCCGCCGACCTGCGGGTGGTGAAGGTCGAAGCGCCGAAGGCGCGCCGGCTGTGCATGGAACTGAACGTCATGGGCCTCCCGGCCTTCCTGCTGTTCCGCGACGGCGAGGAGGTCGCCCGCCTGGCGGAGCCCGACCTCGGCCCCGCCCGCCTTGACAGTTGGCTCGACGACGCGCTCCACATCTCCTGAGAAGAGGAAGCCATGCTCGAAGGCAAGAAGGTCATCGCCCTCGGCGAACGGGACGGTGTGTCCGGACCGGCCATCGCCGCCTGCGCCACTGCCGCCGGAGCGGAGGTGGTGTTCGTGGCCACCGAATGCTTCGTCTGAACGGCGGCGGGGGCCATGGACCTGCAGAGCCAGGCGGCGATCGCCCGGCTCGCCGAGCTCCACGGACCGGCCGACCTGGTGGTGATCCTGGGCGCTCCCGATCCCGAGAGCGCCGAGATCGCGGCCGAGACGGTGGTTCTCGGAGACCCGGCCTGCGCAGGGGCCCTGGCCGAGGTCCAGTTGGGCCTCGACGTGTACCACATCCTCGACGACCGGATCCGCCGGTTGCTTCCCCCCGACGTGTGGGAGGCCCAGATCGGCGTGATGACCGACGTCCTCGACGGCGTCGAACTGCCCGCCGCCGTCGAAGGAATGCGCGTCCAGTCACCCGGGCCGGCGACCTGAGGGCCGGCGGCCACGCCGGAATTCGTTTGCGCCGCGGCTGCGGCTTGGCGAAGCTGCCCCCATAGTCGTGGCCGCTATCTCGGCCTCCTGAGTACTTCCGAAACAGGAGGACCGAGCATGCCCGATGACGTGATCCGAACCGACGTTGCGCTGGTGTTGGCCAAACTCGTGGATGCCGCGTTGGCCGATGACTGGGGTGAGGACGCCCCGACGGTCGCGGTCCTGTGCCGGGCGTCAGAGGATCCGGACGATCTGCGCCTCGCCCTGAAGCGGATCGCAGGCAGCGTGGAGAGCGATCTGGAGGTGTTCGCCGACGACTACTGCCTCGCGGCGGCCCACTCGACGGTCGAACGGCACCCTCCGCCCGAACTCACGCACCACCACGACGGATCCCCGGTCCGCGTCACCGTGGCGATCGACCATGACGGACAAGCGGGCATCGTGCGTCATCGCAACGGCAGCCTCGAACACTTCGGCGACGCCGACCTGCTCCTCGTCAAGCTCCTCCGTACGGCGCTCCCCCCGCTGATGGTGCTCAGCAACGAGTGAGCCGACCATCTGGTATCTGATCGGATACCATAGTGACGTGGACGTGGCCGCCATCCTCCGCGACGCCCGCGTCGAGTCGGGCCTGTCCTTGCGGGCCCTCGCCGAACGGGCCGGTACGTCGCATTCGACGTTGGCGGCCTACGAGGCCGGCAGGAAGATACCGTCGATCGCGACGCTCGAGCGCCTGATGCGAGCGGCTGGCTTCCGGCTGCGGGTTGAGGTGGAACCATCCATCGGCGGGCCGGACCCCACGGCTCGGGGCCGGGAGTTGGCGGAAGTGCTCGCCCTCGCCGAGCAGTTCCCGGCTCGGCACCGCCGGACGCTCGAGTTCCCGGTCTTCGGCCGCTCATGACCAGCCTCGTCGACAAGATCGTGGCGATCCATGCGTCGTTGCGGGCGGCGGATCTTCCCCATGGCTTCGGCGGGGCCCTGGCCCTGGCCTGGTGTACTCAGCGCGCCCGGGGCACGATCGACATCGACCTGAACGTGTTCCTCGCGCCGACGGACGCCGAACGGGCGTTGGATGCCCTGCCCCACGAGATCACGGCGACGTCGGCTGACCGCCGGCTCCTCGAACGGGACGGGCAGGCCCGCCTCTGGTGGGACGAAACGCCCGTTGACCTCTTCCTCAACACGACCCCCTATCACGAGCAGGTGGCCCGCCGCTGCCGGCGAGAATGGTTCAGCGGCCAGGAGATGCCCTTCCTCGCCTGCTTTGATCTGGCCGTGTTCAAAGCCTTCTTCAACCGCAACAAGGACTGGGTCGACCTCGAGGAAATGCACGAGGCGGGCACACTCGATACCGACCGGGTGGCCGAGATCCTGGCCGATCACCTCGGCCCGGACGACGATCGGATCAGCCGCATTCGGGGCCTCGGCACTTCAACTGGATGACTTGATCGTGTAGCCGCGGCCGACGACTAGGGCGTCGGGCCTTCACCGGCTGACAGGATCGACCCGAATCGGGCCGATTGGGCGATCGCCCGTTCGGGCCGGTCCCGCCGGGCTCTCAAGCCGGCGGTCCGAACAGCCGATCTCTGTAGACATGTCACAGCGACACACCACGGGCAGCCGCGTCCTCGCCGCTCGGCACTCGAAGGGCCTCAGCCTGCGGCGGGCCGCCCGCCGGCTCGGCGTGAGCCCCCGGGCGCTGCGGGGCTGGGAAGGCGGGCGGGATAACATCCCCTACGCCGTGCGCCTGGCCATGGTCGAGCTGTACGGGATCCCCCGCCAGGAACTGGCGCCGGACCGGCCGGCCGCCGCCGTGCGGGACGCCGCCACCGGCACGATCACCATCGGGTCGGTCACGTTCGTCGCCGAAGGTGCCGACGACGAGGCATTACGGAATTTCCTCTCCGCCGTGCGCACCGAGCGCGGGCTGGCGGCGGACGCCGGGTTCGCCCTGCGGGCCGGCGACGCCGCCCTCCTGGCCGACATCCTCGGGGGAACGCCCGAGGACATCGTGGGCAACCTCCGGCGCCTCCTCGGACTGAGCGAGAAGGAGGCCGTCGAGCTGGGCCGGTGGATGTTCCGGCGGACGGCCCTCGCCGGTGCGCTGGCCGTCGGCCTCCTGGCCGGTGTGGCCGGAACCGGGACACTCTCCGTCAATCCGACGCCGGCCGGCGCCGAGGAGATCAGCACCGCCGAGCACGCACCGATCGACCCCAACTGGGCCGTGATCGGCGAGGCGGCCGTCCTCGAGCGCGGCGATGCCGCCCCCCACGTCCCGGGTACGCACAACTAACCAACCACAACCAGAGTCTGCCCGCCGGGGGCTCAACCCTCACCGGCATGGCGCCACCAGAAGCCCTCGGGGTCGGCGGGACGGGGACGGCGGGCCTGGGGCGGCAGCGGATCACCGTGGCGGTCCACCAGCGCCACCCGCTCGGCGCCGACCCCCTTCAGCAGCTCGGCGGCCCGCTCGGCCACGGTCGGTTCCTGGGCGTGGACGGCCACGAGCACGTCGCGCTCGGCGATGGTCCGCTGGTCGTCGAACGGCCGGGCGGGGTCGTCGTCGGCCTCGAAGCGGGGCTCGAGCCCGCCCCCGATCAGGAGTCCGATGGTGCCTCCGCAGAGGGCGGCGAGGAGGGCGACCATCAGGACCTGTCCCCACCAACCGAGAAGCGAGTCGTCATAGGCGGCCCACACCGCACCGGCCGCGGCGCCGACGAGAAACGCCGGCAGGGCGAACATGAGCGTTCCCCGGAAGGCGCCCCTGGCCTGGTCGGGCGTCATGTAGAACGCCGGAGCGGCCCAGCTCTCGACGATCTCGTCCTGCATCTCGGCCCGCAGTTCGGCCAGCGCGTCATGGTCGAGGGGGCTGTCCGGGTGGTGAACATGGATCGACGAGGGCGGTACACCCTGGCCTTCGAGCAACTCGACCGCCGTCTGTGCCGTGCCTTCCCGCTCGAAGGCGGCGACGACGTTGTAGGGAGCGTCGAAGTCGTCCGCCATTGCTGTCGCTCCTCTCTGCTACGGCGTCCGGGAGGTGTCCATCGCCGTGCCGATGGCGTCCCGGGTCCGGTCTGACGGGGCCACGACCTTCGCTCGCCCCGAGCGCCCGTTACCCGCCTGGTGGTGAGTCAACCCCGTTGTCTCCGAGGAGCGGTGTTGGCCGCGGCAGGCCGGGGTAACTAGAGGCCCGAGCGCCTCGGGGACGCTCTCGGGACGACGGCAAGGGGGACAGATCGATGGTCGAGGACGGGAGCGCCGGGCGGGAGACCGTCCGCATCGGCGACGTGGAGATCGAGCGCGGCGAGGGCGGCGAGACGCACCAGGTCGCCGGCGACGGCCGACCCAGCCTCACCACCCGGCAGGGGACGGTCGTCGCCGACGATCAGAACACGCTGCGGGTCGGCCGGCGGGGGCCGGCGGCCCTGGAGGACTTCCACTTCCGGGAGAAGATCTTCCACTTCGACCATGAGCGGATCCCCGAGCGGGTCGT
>JAUZEX010000415.1 GCA_030838815.1 Actinomycetota bacterium | reverse complement strand
CCGGGTCCTCAAGCGCCTCGAGGAACAGGGACTGGTGAGCGTGCACTACGGACAGGTGGAGATCCTCGACGAGGCCAAGCTGGCCAAGTGCGCCGGCCTCGAGTGACTCCTGCCGACGCTGGTGGTTACCTCGGCGTGATGTTCTGGTTGAGGCGGAACACGTTCTCGGGGTCCCAGGCGCATTTGAGGGCGACGAGCCGCTCGTAGCGGGCGTCGCCGTAGATGTCCCGAAGGTTGTGCTCGCCCGGTTGGCCGAGGTCGTTGACGTAATTCGTCGCCACCGCGACGCGCCGGAGTTGGGCGAGCGAGTCGCGGCCCCAGGCGAAGTGGGCCTCGTCATCGACCGGGTCGTCCCAGAGCGCCTCGGTGGTGAGCCACCAGTTGGCCCCGCGCCCGCTGAAGGCACTGTCCTCATCGGCGACACGCCGGATGGCGCCGCCCATGGTGATCATCCCGAAACCACAGCGTTCCGACGGAGCGGCAAGGAGGCGGTCCACGAGGATGTCGACCGTGGCCCGGGGAAGGTCGGTGAGCAGCACCCCCTTCCAGTAGTTGCGCCTTCCCCAGGCGTAGTAGTCGTCGCTGGCCGTCTGCATGTCCAGGTACGAGATCCGGGCGAAGGTGTCGAGCGCGGGCCGGAGGGCCCTGACCGGTGCGAGGTCACGGGCCACGGCGCTGTCGCGGCCCAGATGGGCGGCCGCAATGACGACGACCGGGCGTCCCGCGAGATCCGGGCCGAACTCGTCTCCAGCCAAGAACACCGAGAAGGCGGCGGTCAGGTCGTCGGGGGCGCTGATCGACCACTGTCGGAAGGTCTCGGCGACCTCATGGGCCCGCTCGGCAGGCCACACGGCGGCCCCGGCGACGATGTCGGGACCGGCCGGATGGAGCCGGAACCGCAAGGACGTGACGACACCGAAGTTGGCCCCCGCGCCCCGCAGTCCCCAGAACAGGTCCGGGTGCTCGTCTTCGGATGCCCGGATCTGCCGGCCGTCGGCGCTGACCAGGTCGACGTCGATGAGGTTGTCGATCGTCAGCCCGAAACGCCGCATCAGCCGGCCGAGCCCGCCTCCCAGCGTCAGCCCGGCGACGCCGGTATGGCCAACGGCGCCGCTGGGACAGACCAGGCCGTGGCGCTGGGTGGCGGTATCGAGTCCCTTGAGCAGGGCACCGGCCTGCACGGTGGCGATCCGCCGGTCGGGATCGACGGTCACCTCCTGCATCGGACCGAGATCGATCACCACGCCGTCGTCACAGGTGGAGAACCCCGGGTAGCTGTGGCCACCGCCGCGGACAGCCACCACCAGGTTCTCGTCGCGGGCGAACCGCAGGGCGGCGATGACATCGGCGGGCGTGGCGCAGCCGGCGACCAGTGCCGGGCGCCGGTCGGCGGTGGCGTTCCAGACCCGCCGCGCCTCGTCGTAGCCGGCGTCACCCGGAGTGACCAGACGGCCAGCGAAACTCTCCCGGAGTCGCTCCAACCCCGTCCATGTGCTCGTCCTCTTGACCAACCTTTGGGGTCGCGACGTCTCCATGCCCTGAGCCTGCGCCCCGCGCCTGTCAGCGGCATGTCAGCTCCCTGTCGGCTCGAGCCGGAGGCGGCCAGCGCCAACGGGGCGGTCGAGCGTGATAATGCTGGCCTTGCAAAACGACGATCGACAGGCGCTGCGGTACGGGATGCTCGGTCCGCTGGAGGTGCGGACGGACCGGGTCGTCCTCCGGCTCGCCAGCCCCCGGCAGCGGCTCATGCTCACCGTCCTCCTGGTCGAGGCCAATCGGACGGTGTCCGCCGGCCGGCTGATGGACGAGCTGTGGGGCGACGCCCTGCCCGCCGATCCGGAAGGCGCCCTCCGGACGCAGATCTCTCGCCTGCGCAAGGCGATCGGCCCCGACGCCGGTTTGGTCACCGAGGAGCGCGCCTACCGGCTCACGGTCGCCCGTGAGCAGCTCGACACCGCCCACTTCGAGGACCTGATGGGCCTCCTCGCCAGCGGCGGAACGGCGGGCGCGGAGGCGCTGCGCCTCCTCGACGAGGCGCTGGCGCTGTGGCGGGGCCCGGCCCTGGCCGAGTTCGCCGATCGGGCCTTCGCCCAGCCCGAGTCGGTCCGCCTGGAGGAGCTGCACCTGGCGGCCCGGGAGCAGCGAGCCGAGTTGCTCCTCACCCTCGGTCGGGCGGCCGAGGCGGCTGCCGGCCTCGACGCCCTCCTGGCCGAACATCCGGAACGAGAACAGGCGCGGGGCCTCTTGATGGAGGCGCTCTACCGGCAGGGCCGGCACACCGAGGCGGTGTCCACCTACCAGGCGTGGCGGCGCCATCTCGCCGAAGAGCTCGGGCTCCAGCCGTCGCCGGCCCTCCAGCGCATCGAGGGCCAGGTCCTCGCCCACACGCTGCCCGCCCGCGAAGTGGCGACCACCCCGGGGCGGCATCCGCACCGGCTGGCGCGCCCGGTGAGCAGCTTCGTGGGGCGCGACGGCGACGTCTCGGCGATCAGCGGCCTCCTGGAGCGGGCCAGGCTGCTCACGCTCTGCGGGCCGGCCGGGGTCGGCAAGACCAGACTGGCCCTGGAGGTCTGCGCCGTCATCGCCGACCGTTATCCGGACGGACTCCACTTCTGTGACCTCGCCGCCGTCACCCGCCCCGGCGACGTCGTCCGGACGGTGGCCGGGGCGGTGGGCGTGGAGGAGCGCGCCCGGCGCCGCCTCGATGACCGCCTGCTCGAGCACCTGGCCGGCCGACGGGCGCTGCTCCTCTTCGACAACTGCGAGCACGTCATCGGCGCGGTGGCCGCCCTGGCGGAACGAACGATCCAGCGCACCGGCGGCATCGACGTGCTCGCCACCAGCCGGGAGCGGCTGGCAGTCGATGGCGAGCACCTCTGGACCGTCACCCCGTTGACCGTGGAGGGCGGTGACTCGCCCGCCGTCCGCCTCTTCGTCGACCGCGCCCACGCCGTCGATGTGGGCTTCGCTCCGGGGCCGCAGGCGCTCACCACGGTCGAGGATGTCTGTCGCCGGCTGGACGGACTGCCGCTGGCCATCGAGCTGGCTGCGGCCCGGCTGCACGGAATGGGACTGGAGGACATCGCCCGTAGCCTCGACCAACGGTTCCGTGTCCTGACCGGGGGCCCCCGGACGAGCAGCCGCCACCGCTCGCTCCGAGCCGTGCTCGACTGGTCCTACGACCAGCTGGAACCGGTCGTCCAACGGGTGTTCGAACGGCTCGCCACCTTCGCGGGA
>JAUZEX010000381.1 GCA_030838815.1 Actinomycetota bacterium | reverse complement strand
CACCCCCGAACCCCCGGGCCTTTCGGCGGACACACCCGAAGCCCCGGAAACCGGTGCGGGGGAGGTCGGGGCCGAGGCTCCGGCCGCCGCCAGCGTGGTCGCCGAGGCGGGCGAGGAGGGAAATGGCTGACGTCGCCGTTCCGTCCCGCACGCCTGAGCGCACCTGCATCGGCTGCCGGCGCAAGGCCGGTCAAGTCGGCTTGGCCCGTGTCGCCCGCCACCCCGACGGTTCACTGGCCGTGGGTCGCTCGGCGGCGGGCCGCGGCGCCTGGCTGTGCGCCGGGTCGGCGGCCTGTTTCGACGCCGCGGTGCGGCGACGGGCGTTCGGCCGTGCGCTGCGGTGCGAAGTCCCGGCGCATGAGTTGGAGCGGCTGCGTGGAAGACTGTTGAGCGAGGGCGAGAGCACCTCGAACGGCCCGACGGGCCGCGCATCGGAAGGGGTTGGCAGAACGTAGATGGCGAACAAGAGGATCCGGGTCTATGAGCTGGCACGAGAGCTTGGGCTGTCCAACAAGGAAGCCCTTGATCTCTGCGAACGCCTGCGGATCGGAGTGAAGAGCCACTCCTCGAGCATCGAGGACCCGCAGGCCGACCGTGTGCGCCGCCTCGCCGACGCCGAGGGCCTCCGACGCCCCACCCAACCCGACGAGCCCGAACCGGCGCCTGCGACAGCCGGCGGGGCCGGCGGCGGTTCCGAGGCGCCGGTCGAACCGGCCGCGCCTGCTCACCGCGTCATCCGCTCCACAGAGGGCGGCGTGCGGTTGGCACCACCGCGGCCCGACGCCCCAACGCCTCCGCCTCCGCCTCGGGCGCCGATGCCCGAGCGGGTGCAGCCGATCCAGCCCGCCCCCAGCCCGATCGAGGCGCCCGCAGTCGAGCGTCCGGCCGCCGAGGTGCGGCCCCCCGCCGAAGCTGCGCGCCCGGCGGCGGCCTCGGCTGCGCCGGCGCCGGCGGCTCCTCCGTCGACCGGTCCCGGTCCCGGAGTCGGCGCGCCCGGCCCCGGCCGTCCCGGCAGTGCGGTGGGCGGCGGTCCCGGCGGCCCTGGTGGTTCTGGCGGCGGCCGGTCTGGCGGGCCTGGTGGCCGGGGTGGTCCGAGTGCTGGCGGTGGGCCCGGTGGCGGTGGTCCCGGTGCCGGCGGTCCCGGTCCCGGTCCCGGTGCCGGCGCGTCCGGTGCCCCGGGCGGGTCCGGCGATCGGCGGATTCCGCCGCCGCCTCCTCCCCGCAGCATGTCCGGCAAGCCCATCCCGCCCCCGCCCGGTGCGCCGCGTACGGCCGGTCCCGGTGGCGGCGCGTCCGGTGGGCCCGGCGGGTCCCGGGGTGGTGGAGGTTTCCAGGGCCGCGGCGGTCCCGGTGGCGGCGGCGGTGGCAGCGGTGCGCCCCGCACCGGCAGCGGTCCGCCTCGCCCGGGTGGCGGTGGCTTCGCCCCCCGGGGTGGTCCGCCGCGTCCCGGCGGCGGTCCCGGTGGTGGTGGCGGCGGTGGCTTCCCGGGCCGCGGTGGTCCCGGTGGTGGTGGCGGCGGTCCCGGCGGGGGCGGGTTCCCCGGCCGTCCCGGTGGCGGTGGTCCCGGCGGCGGTTTCGCCGGCCGCGGCCGGCCTGGCCCGCAGCAGCGGCCCCGGCGCAAGAAGAAGCGCGGTCGTGGCGAAGAGCTGACGCCGCATTCGTCTCCGAGCTACACGCCGGCGGATGCACCCGTACCCGAGGGCGAGATCGTCGTCCCTCGTTTGACGACCATCCAGGACCTGGCGCCCAAGCTCAACCGGACGGCGGCCGACATCGTTCGCCTGCTGATGATGGCGGGCGAGATGGTGACGGCCACCCAGTCGCTGCCCGACGAGATGATCGAGCTGATCGCCGAGGAACTCGGCGCCACCGTGATCCTCGTCGAGCCCGGCATGGAGGCCGAGCTCGAGCTCCAGAAGCTCTTCGACGACGATGACGACGACGAGGACGACTCGCTCCTCGAGCAACGCCCGCCGGTCGTGACCGTCATGGGCCACGTCGACCACGGCAAGACCAAGCTCCTCGACCGCATCCGGCAAGCCAACGTGGTGGCCGGCGAGGCTGGCGGCATCACGCAGCACATCGGCGCCTACCAGTCGGTCCAGAACGGTCGGAAGATCACCTTCATCGACACGCCGGGCCACGAGGCGTTCACCGCCATGCGGGCCCGGGGCGCCGACGCCACCGACATCGTGATTCTGGTGGTGGCGGCCGACGACGGCGTGATGCCCCAGACGATCGAGGCGCTGAACCACGCCAAGACGGCCGAGGTCCCGATCATCGTTGCCATCAACAAGATCGACCGGGAGAACGCCGATCCCGACAAGGTGCGCCGCCAGCTTACCGAGCAGGAGCTCGTCCCCGAGGAGTGGGGCGGCGAGACGATGATGGTCGAGGTCTCAGCCCTCGAAGGTCTCGGCGTCGACGACCTCCTCGAGGCCATCCTGCTCGTGGCCGACGTGGAAGACCTCCGGGCCAACCCGAAGGCGCCCGTCCGGGGCCTGGTGCTGGAGGCCAACCTCGACTCCGGCCGGGGCCCGGTGGCCACGGTGCTGGTGGAGCGGGGCACCCTGCGGGTCGGTGACCCGATGGTGGCCGGTCACGCCTGGGGCCGGGTTCGGGCCATGCTCGACGAGTTCGGCAACCAGGTGCCCGAGGCGGGCCCGTCGGTGCCGGTGCAGGTCCTCGGGTTCGACGAGGTTCCCTACGCCGGCGACGAGCTGCGGGTCGCCCCCGACGACCGGACGGCCAGAGTGGTGGCCGAGTCCCGGGCCCGACGCCGCCGGCTGGCCGGTATCGGCGGGGGGACGGGCTACACCGGCGGGACCAAGCTGGAGGACATCTTCGCCCACATCCAGAGCGGCGAGGTCACCACCCTCAACCTGGTGCTCAAGGCCGACGTGCAGGGTTCCCTCGAAGCGCTGACCGAGTCGCTCCGCAAGCTGGAGCGCGACGAGGTCAAGCTCGGTTTCGTGCATCGCGCCGTGGGCGGGATCACCGAGTCCGACGTGAACCTGGCCAACGTGTCGAACGCCACCATCATCGGCTTCAACGTCCGTCCCGACCGCAAGGCCCGGGAAATCGCCGAGCACGAAGGCGTCGAGCTCCGGCTCTACGAAGTGATCTACCAGGCCCTCGAAGACATCGAGGCCGCCATGGTGGGCATGCTCAAGCCCGAGTTCGAAGAGGTCGTGACCGGCGAGGCCGAGGTGCGGGAGGTCTTCTCCGTGCCCCGGGTCGGGAAGGTGGCCGGCTGCTACGTCCGCAGCGGCACGATCACCCGGGGCTCCAAGGTCCGCTTCCTGCGCGACGGAGTCGTCATCTGGAAGGGCGAGATCGCCTCCCTCAAGCGCTTCAAGGAAGACGCCCGAGAGGTCCAGACCGGCTACGAGTGCGGCATCGGCCTGGAGAACTACCAGGACCTGAAGGGCGGCGACCTCATCGAGACCTACACCATCCGCGAGATCCCGAGGGTCTAGCCCCTCGACCCGAACCGGCGTTCTTTTTCCGGCGATAGAGCGGAAAAGGAACGCCGGTTCGGCGCGCCCGGCGGCCTAGCCTGGCGCCGTGACCGATCGGCGGGACCTCTTCGGCGACGCCGTCGACGACTACGACGCCGGGCGCCCGCCGTACCCGGAGCGGGTCTACGAGCTCCTTGTGGAGCGCTGCGGCGTCGGCCCCGGCGTCCGCATCGTGGAGGTGGGCCCCGGAACCGGGCAGGCCACCGGCCGCCTGCTGGCGTTGGGTGCCGCGGTCACCGCCGTGGAGCTCGACGAGCGGCTGGCCGAACGCCTGCGCTCGAAGCATGACGGTACCCGCCTGAGAGTGACCATCGGCGCCTTCGAGGACGCCGACCTCCCTGCGGCGCCGTTCGACCTGGTGGTGGCGGCGACGTCCTTCCACTGGGTCGATCCCACCATTGGTTTGATTCGCGCCGCCGACGTGCTGAGGCCCGGCGGCTGGCTCGCCCTGTGGTGGAACGTCTTCGGTGACAAGGCCGCCCCGACCCCTTCGGCGAAGCGCTGCTCCCGTTCATCGAGGCCTGTCCCGAGCTGGCCGGTGACCCTCCCGGCGCCGGCGCCGTCCCGAGCGGTTCCCACCCCTACTCCCTCGACGTCGCAGCCCGCATCGGCGAAATCGACGCCACCGGCCGCTTCGGCCCCGTCCACCACGAGACGATCCGCTGGACGGGCCGCCATACCCCCGCCCAGCTCCGCTCCCTCTTCGCCTCGTACTCGCCCTGGCTCGCCCTCCCCGCCGCCACCCGGCTCGAGATGCTCGACACCGTCGAGTCCCTGGCCCGCGACACCTTCGACGGCGTGGTCGAGCGCCCCTACCTCACCCCGGTCTACCTGGCCCAGCGCCGAGTGGGCCCGCCGCCGGCCCGGGGCTGACCTCTTCGACTGCGGCTACCAGCGTCGATAATGGACGAGCACCCAGAAACCATTGGCGCAGCGGCGCTGACCCGGCTACGCCCTGGTGGGCTCGGCGTACGACCCGGAGATCCTCCACGGAGTGTCGTCATGGCCATCGAGCACCATTCGCCACCGTTCGTTGAACACGATCTGGTGGTCCTTGCTGCCGGACAGGACCGTGGTGGTGTCCCGGTCTTCCACGTAGCGCGCCCCCGAGACCTCGGCTTCGACCGCCATGGACGGCGGGTCGGAGGCGGCGTCGACGGC
>JAUZEX010000361.1 GCA_030838815.1 Actinomycetota bacterium | reverse complement strand
TCGCGGCTGTTTCGCCCGATTCCGGGAGCGGGAGCGGCGTCATGAGGGACAGGGCTGCGCCGTCCACCTCTCGAACAGGGTCAGTGCCCGGGGCCGGGCGCGGTGCCAGAATGGTGGCACCGCAGCGGCCGCGGGCCCCCGCCCGTTGGTCGCCGAGGGAGTGGAGCGAGCCTGATGGAGCTACTGGACGACGCCGGTATCGACGTCGACGCCGACAACTCTGACGGCACCGGGGTCGCGGGGCGCCGGGCTCGCCACCGCGACGCCCGTCGCCGTAACCGGCGCCGGCTCGCCCTCGCCATGGCCGTGGCCGGCGTGGTGGCCATCGTGGTCGGGCTGAGCTGGCACCCCGGCCGGCACACCGGCACGAGCCCGTCGCCCGCCACCAGCGTCAAGAGCGGGGCCGTGACCGAGAACACCGCCAAGCCGCCGTCCACGGCGCCGGGCGGGGTCGGCCTCGACCCGCAGAAGACCGGCCTGCCCGCCGTCCCCGCCTCCGGGGGTCGGGTGCGGACCGGCACCAAGGAGCAGGGCTGCTTCGCCAACATGCGCGAGTACCTCGACGCCTGGGACCGCACGGGCCAGGAGCCCGACCCCTGCTTCCTCCCCCAGGACCCCGCCGCCCAGTCCCAGCCCGACGGCGTCGTCCGGAGCTACAACGGCGAGAAGTTCTGAGCGGTTCCGCCCCGGGCGGGCGGATCCGATTGCCACCTTCCGGTTCCGCCCCGGAGGTACCGTCGAGGCCATGGTAAGACGAGACCGGGTCCTCCTCATCGGCCGCTGCCTGCTCGGTGCCGGGCTGATCGCCGTCGGCGTCGCGGCCTGCGGCAGCGACAGTCCCAAGACGACGACCGCGGCGGCGAAGGGCCACCCGGCCGGCGGTCCGGCGGCCACGGTGTCCACAACCCAGGCCGGCGTCGAGCCCTGCACCTTCTCCGGCGCCACCGACCCGGCCCGGGCCGCCCCCGACGCCCCGACCCGCCTCCTCACCGACGTGCGGGTCGGCGTGCACGGCTGCTACGAGCGGGTGACGTTCGAGCTGAAGCCCCGGGCCGGCGACCCCGACGGGCCGGTCGGCTGGAAGGCCGCCTACGAGCCGGGCCCGATCACCGAGGACGCCTCGGGCAAGACGATCCCGGTCAAGGGCGCCGCCTACCTCGTCATCCACCTCAACGCCCAGGGTGCCGACCTCACGAAGGCCAACGCCCCGGACACCTACACCGGTCCCACGTCGATCGAGGCGGCCGGCGCCACCCGGATCCAGCAGGTCCGGCGGACGGGCGACTTCGAGGGCGTCCTGACCTGGGTCATCGGCCTCGACCGGAAGCGCCCCTTCCATGTCACCAGCCAGGACAGCCCCGCCCGGGTCATCGTCGACGTCGGGGACTGACGACTACCCGGAGCGGGAGCCTCCCGGCTCGGCGTCGCCCTCGCCGCGGCGGTACGACCACAGGTGGTCGACCACGGTGAAGCCCTCGGCCAGGTACAGCTCCAGCGCCGGGCGGCGGTCGCGGGCGTTGGGGTCGTCGTGGTCGACGAAGAGCACGACGTCGTCCGTGCCCTGCTCGGCCAGCACCGCCCGGGCCGCCCGCAGGAGCTGGCGCCCGAGGCCCCGCCGACGGTGCTCCGGCTCGATCTCCAGCCACCAGATGACGCCGAGGCCGGGGGCGGGCAGGCTCAGCTCGGCCCCGCCCACCGGGTGGCCGTCGACCTCGAGCTCGACCCGCAGCTCGGACCCATGGCCGCGGCGCCGGAACGGCGTCTCCGGCGCGTCGCCCGCTGCGGCGGCCGTCAGGTAGAGCCACCGGTCCTCGCCGGTGAAGCCCCGGGCCAGGAGGGCGTCGTGGGTGGCCGGCCGGTGGCCGCGGGGCAGCCCCTCCAGTCCTACCGACAGCTCGGTGGCCGACCAGAGGGCGAAGATCGGGTCGGGCCGCCGCACCCCTCGCAATAGCGGCCACAGCACGGCTTCGACCATCTCGGGCTCCTCCCCGGCGTGGAGCCACAGCAGGTAGCGCTCACCGGTGCGGCGCCGGCCGAGCGCCCCCGCCCCGACCAGCGATCCGTCGGGCGCCTCGACGCCGATCGTCCGCATCGTGGCCAGCTCCCGCCACCACCACGGGTCGGTTGTCGACCGTCCGGCCAGCGCGGTGCGGACCCGTTCGGGCGTGCAGGGCGGCTGCCCCGGGAGGCGGTCCCGGTCGACCAGCGCGCACACCGCCTCGACATCGTCGGGGCCGAGAGGCCGGGCCTTCACCGGAGGTCGAGCACGACCTTCCCGAACGTCCGGTCGGCGGCCACCAGGTCGTAGGCCCGCTCGGCCTCGGCCAGGGGGACGACGGCGTCGATCACCGGCCGGATGGTCCCCCGGGCGAGCAGCGGCACCACCTGTCCCTCGAAGAGGTGGGTGGCGTCCGCCTTCTCGTCGGACGGGCGGGCCCGCAGCACCGTCCCCCGCACGACCAGGCGCTTGTGCAGCAGCATCCCCATGTCGAGCTCGGCCCGCGCCCCGGCGATGAGACCGACCATCACGATCCGGCCTTTCTGGGCGGCGGCGGCGACGTCGACGCCGAGGTAGGGCCCGCCGAGGAGGTCGACGGTGACGTCGATCGGCCCGCCGGCGGCGGTGATCTCGGCCGCCAGCGCGGCGGGCTCGAAGCCCGACGGCGCCAGGACGGGGTGGTCGAGGCCCATCTCGACACAGCGGTCCAGCTTGTCCTTGGAGCGGCTGGTGCCGGCCACGGTCGCCCCGAAGCACTGGG
>JAUZEX010000296.1 GCA_030838815.1 Actinomycetota bacterium | reverse complement strand
ATGCCACCAGCCAGTAGCCCTTGCCGGTGGGCGTCGAGGCCATGCTGACGATCGGCCTCGACAGCGCCTGGCCGCCCATCGAGCCGAAGAACTTGGCGTCCCCGAAGGAGAAGATCCCGCCGTCGGCGGCCACGAACCAGTAGCCCTGACCGGACGGGGTTGATGACATCGCCACGATGGGGCTGGTCAGATGGAGGGCCCCGGTGGAACCGAAGAACTTGGCGTCGCCGTAAGAGAAGATCCCGCCGTCGGAGGCGACGAGCCAGTAGCCGCCGTTGCTCGGCGTCGACGCCATGCTGACGATCGGCTTGGCCAGCTTCGTGCCTCCGGCCGAGCCGTAGAACTTGGCGTCGCCGAACGAGAAGATCCCGCCGTCGGCGGCCACGAACCGGTAGCCGGGGCCGCTGAAGGTCTGGCTGGGTGTCCGGGGGCAGCTGGTGCAGGGCGACGGGAGCTCGGGCAGGTTGCGGACGAAGACGTCGTAGGCCTTGTTCTGGTCGCCGTCGACGAGGTTCGTGGCGCTCGAACCGAAGGCCACGATGAGGCCGTTGGCGGCGATGGCCGGGAGGTAGGACGGCCCGTCGGGCTGGAAGTTGTCCACCCCGGGCCGGACGCTGATCCGGCTGATCCCGTTGTTGGCCACGTTGGCCAGGAAGACGTCCGGCGCCCCGTTGTTGTCGCCGGCCACGAGGTTGGGCGCGGCCGACACGAAGGCCACGACCGAGCCGTCGGCGTTGACGGCGGGCGCCGTGCTGGCCCCACCGGGCACGCCGCTCGGCGGCTGGTCGACGAGGCGGATCGAGTTGCCGGGAATGTCGCGGATGAAGACGTCCGTGTCGGGGTTCTGGTCGGCGCCGGTCGTCGGCAGGTTCGTGGCGTCGGAGCCGAAGGCCACCTTCGTGCCGTCGGCGCTGATCGACGGGCGGTAGCTGTTGCCCGTGGCCGGCGACTGGTGCGTGCTGCCGTCCGGCGCGGTGTAGGTGCTGTTGCTCATCGACGCCTTCACCACCGTGCCGCTCGGCAGAGCCACGTACACGTCGGTGTAGTTGGGCTTGGCGCCGGGCGGGTCGTCGCCGTCGAAGCCGGTGAGGCCGGTCGAGTCGGACAGGAAGGCGACCGACCCGTCATTGGCCACCGAGGATTCGTAGCTCGGCTTGCCGCCCGGGATGCGGTTGGGGTTGCGACCGTTGGGGGCGGGCGGCTGGGTGCTGACCATCACGAAGCTGCCGTCGCCGCCGGCCGCCGGGTTGCTGTACCGGTACACGTTCAGGATGTTCCGGGTGTTGATGACAGCCGTCCCGAAGGTCCCGGTCGACTCGAAGGCGATGAACTTGCCGTTGGCGCTGATGGAGGGATTGCGGCTCTGGGACGCACCGGACGTCTCGCTGACCCGCGTCGTCTGGCCGGTCTGGCGGTCACGGAGGAAGATGTCCATCGCGCCGTTGCCGTCGGCTCCCCCGGCCAGCAGGTTGCTGGCCGCGGAGGCGAACACCACGAACCGGCCGTCGCCGCTGACGCCGGGCCGGAAGCTGCCGGCGTTGGCCTGGGTGCCGTCGGACGCCACGCTGACCCGCTCGGTGTGGCCGGCGCCACGGTCCCGGACGAAGATGTCGGTCACGCCGTTGGTGTCGCCGGCCACCAGGTTCGACGAGTCGGACTCGAAGGCGATGATGTTGCCGTCGGCCGACATCGAAGGAGCGGCGGTGGGGGCGGAGGCGAACCCCGAGGCCTCGCCCCCGGCGGCGGGGACGCTCACCCGGGTCATGCTCGACGGCCCGGTGGCGCCGCCGGCCTGGGCCAGGAAGATGTCGGTCGAGCCGTTGAAGTCGTCGCCGACGAGGTTCTCGGCCGCCGACTCGAACACGACCCAGCGGCCGTCGGGACTCACCGAGGCGTTGATCGCCGGGGCGGAAGCCTGTTTGCCGGTGGTGATCTCCTGACTCATCAACATGGGATTGCCGCTGGCCCCGAGCCAGGACTGGTCGCTGTTGATCGCCATGTCGTTGTACTTGGATGACGACTCGAAGACGAGGACCGAGCCGTCGGCGTTGAGGGACGGGAGGACGGCGGCCTTCGGCTTGCTGGCGCAGGCGGCCGAGGTGCAGTCCGCCTTGAGGTCACCGGGCCCGGCAACGGTACCGGCCGCCACCTCGTAGATGCCCTTCTTCGTACCGATGGCCTCGGCGATGAACGCCACATGGCCGCCGTCGGCGCTGAGGACCGGGGCGCCGGCCTTGGCGTCGTGCGACGACAGCCGGGTCGTGTTGGCCGCCAGGTCCCGGATGGCGATGTCGGGGAGGCCCTTGGTCTTCGACCCCGCCGGCACCACGTCGTCGGCGTTGGTGGTGAAGGCGACCTTGTTGCCGGCGGCGTTGATCGTCGACTCGAGGCTGGGGGCGTCGCCTGACGAGGTGCCGCCGGTGTTGGCGCTCACCAGCACCGTCGATGGCGAGGCTCCGGGGCTCTTTCGCACATAGACCTGCTGGAACGTCGTCGTCGCCCCGGGGGCGAGGGCGTTGTAGGACGTGAAGGACGTCGTGCCGTCATCGGCGATCGAGGAGGCGAAGCTGGCGCCGGTGCCCTCGGTGGCCGGGGCCTGGGCCACGCTCATGCGGTACAGGGCCCTCGTGCCCACGTTGTAAGCGAACACGTCGTTGGCGGCGTTGTTGTCGCCGTTGACGAGGTTCGAGGCCAGCGAGTCGAACGACACCCACTGGCCGTTGGGGCTGATCGACGGACCCTGGCTCTCGCCGTTCCCCTCCACCCCGCCGGGACCGAGGTTGATCCGCTCGACCGAGTCGATCGTCGGGGCGGCCCCGGCCGTGGCCGAGGGCGTGAGGGTCGTCACGAAGATGTCGGAGTGGCCGTTGTTGTCGTTCGGCACCAGGTTGTTGGCCGCCGAGGCGAAGACGACCCGGATCTTGTTGTTGGCCGTGTCGACGGCCACGGCCCGCTTCGTGCACTTGCCGGCGTTCTGGGCGTTGCACTGGAGCGAGCTCCCGGTGGGGAGGACGTTCCGCTCCCCGCCACCGTCGGGAACGCTGATGCGGTCGATGGTGCCCGGTGCGGGCGCGCCCTGGGCCGTCAAGCCCCAGGCGCCGGCGACCAGCGCCAGCGCCGAGGCGAGCGCGATGCTGCGCGGGGATCGTCTCATGGCTGCGTCGACCTCTTTCGGAAATCGCGTTGCACTCCCGAACTATCTGGTAGCACAAGCCACAAAATAGGACAGAAATAAGCAAATGTCGATATCACGCACTCTGGCCCC
>JAUZEX010000290.1 GCA_030838815.1 Actinomycetota bacterium | reverse complement strand
TGGCGCCCCAGATGAGCCCGGCGGCCGTCTGCAGCACCAGCAGCCACCCGATGGTGACCACCACCTTGACCAGCGCCGGCCGCCCGGGGTGCGGGCGGTTGGTCAGCCACTCGATCACGAACCCCAGGGCGGCCCCGGGCACGATGGCGGCCAGCGCCCCCATCCAGCCCGGATGGCCCTGCACCGTCGAAACCTCATAGGCGGTGAAGGTGGCGAACATGGCCACTGCGCCGTGGGCGAAGTTCAGCACCCCGGACACCCGGTAGATGAGGACCAGCCCCACCGCGGCCAGGGCGTAGACCCCGCCGAGGACCAAGCCGATCACGGTGAAGCTCGGAATCAGCTCCGGCCGGTAGGCCGCCAGGACCAGGTGCGCCCCCATCAGAAGCACTTCTGGGCGCCGTACGTCTTCCAGGTGCCCTTGTCGTTCTTGATCCAGGAGAAGCAGCGGTTCGGGTCGTGGTTGCCCGCCCCGTAGCTCAGGCTGGGCACCAGCCCCGGCTGGAAGTCCTTCAGGGTGTTGAGGGCCGCCGTCAGCGACTGGCGGTTGATCGGCCCCTGGATCCGTTTCAGCCCTTCCACGAACACCTTGGCCGCCACCCACTGGGCCTCGGTGTAGACGTCGAGCGCCTTGACCTGGTTGGGGAAGTAGCGCTGCACGGCAGAGAAGTACTCGGCGACGTCGGGCTGGCTGGCGAAGGCGGGATCGAAGGCCTCCTTGAACGGCATGAGCGACTCGGCGCCGTCGGCGGCCGAGCCGTAGGCCTCGTTGGCCGACTTCTTGTCGAGCCCGAAGCCGAGGACGGGCACCTTGAAGTTCTGGCGCTCCATGGCCTGGAACATCCGGGCGTAGGAGAAGGGGTCGAGGGCGCCGATGATCGACTTGGCCCCTTCGGCCCGCAGCTTGACGATGACGTCGCTGTAGTCGGCCTTGGTGGCGTCGACGGCCTCCACGCTGGCTTCCTTGATGCCCTCCTCGTGGAGCGCCTTGAGGAGGGCGTCCTTGATCGGGGCGATGAAGTTGAAGTTGACGACGATGATGCCGGGGGCCTGGATGCCGAGGTCCTTGGCGTGGTGGCCCATGGCCGTGCCGTGGACGACGAGGCTGGCCATCGTCGGGAAGGCCAGCGGGCTGTTGAACTCGGCCGGCACCGACAGCCCGCCGATGGTCGGGACGCCCTGGCTGGTCAGGAACTTCGTCTCCGGCTCCTCGCCGCTGGGGCTGGTCCAGCCGACGACGCTGAGGATCTTCTGGCTCAGGAGCCGCTGGCTGCACTGGTGGGCCCGGGACGGGTCGAAGGCCGAGTCGCAGTCGAGGAGGCGGAGCTTGCGGCCGTTGACGCCGCCGGCGGCGTTGACCTGGTTGAAATAGGACCGCACGGCGTCGCGCTCCACGGTGGCGTCGACGGGGCCGGTCTCGTCGTAGATGCCGCCGACGGTGATGGAGTCGGCGGTGACACCCTCGTCGGGGTTGTCGGGACCCTTGGCGCCGGCGCCGCCGGGAGCGGCGGGGGCGGACGGGGCGCCGCCGGGCGTGGTGCCGGCCGGGCCCGAGGGGGCCCGGGTCGTGGCGGTGGTCTTCCTGCCGGTGGCGCCGGCCTGGCCGGCGGCGGCGGTGACGGAGCCGGCGGCGGACTTGGTGCCGGTGGCGGCGCCGCCGGAGCCGGCGGCCGAGGTGCTTCCGCCGGCGGCGGTGCCCGTGCCGGCGGCGGTGCCGGCGGCGGCCGGCGTCTCGGTGGTCGCTCCGGTGTCGGCCGGCGCGGTCGCCGACTGGTCGCCGCCGCCGACCCCGCCGTCCGACCCGGCGGCCGACGCCGCCCCGACCTGGACGACTTGGTCCTTCGGGTGGCCGAGCTGGGCGGCCAGCGCCCCCCCGAGCACGAGCGTGGCCACCACGCTCACGGTCATGAAGATGATGGCGATCCGTTCCCGAACGGAACTGCTGCCCATGGCGGGTTCCTCCCCCGAGGCGACGACGCGTCTCGACCGCCGCGGCCAACGGCTGTCTACGGTCGGCTCTACCCAACGGAGCCGACCAATTCCACCCATTTCACACTACCGACGGGTAACTCCACACATCACCCCCCCTTTCCGGGCCCCGGGGGGCGGGGACCGGGCGGGGTCAGCGGCGCTCGGTGCGGCGGTAGCCGGCCGCCGGCGACCACGATTCGATGACGAGGTGGTCGGGGGGATCGCCGATCCGGACGAGGCTCACCTCCCCCACGTCGACCCGGAAGAGGTGGAACGGCGACGGCGGCTCGGCACCGCCGTGGACCTCGGCCGAGGCGGCCGCGAAGCGCCGGATGACGTCGGGGTCGGTCTCCTCGACCGCCCGGCCGGCGAGCTTGGCGTCGCCCAGCCTCAGTTCGGCGTCGACGGTGGCGGAGTGCAGCGCCAGCCTGGGGTCCCGCTGGAGGTCGAGGGCCTTGACCGAGCGGTGCATCATCCCGAGCCAGAGCTCCCCGTCCCGGAATGTCCCCTCGTTGCCCGACAGGCGGGGTGAGCCGTCGGCCCGCAATGTGGCCACCACCTTGTGGGTGTGGGCGTCGAAGGCGGCCTGCACGGCCGTGGCCAGCTGAGGGACGGCCGCCTCCACTTCGTTCCAGCGGACCATGATCCCGCCCGCCGCGGCCTCAGCCGGCCAGGGGCCGCAGCGCCTGGGCCACCGGCTCCAGGACCTCGGGGCGGTGCGGCGGCGGGAGGTAGACGATGCCGATGTCGACGCCGGCGTCGGCATAGGCCGCCGCTTCCTCGACCAGCGGGCCGACATCGCCGCTTTCCGGCAGCCGGACGTGGACGGAGGTGGTGATCTCGGCCGGGTCACGGCCCACGTCGGCGCAGTGTTCGGCCAGGACGTCGCGCTTGCGCTTGAACACCTCCGCGCCGCCCCCGGGGATGTTCCAGTGCTGCGCCAGCCGGGCCACCGTCCGCAGCGTGCGCTTCTCGCCTCCTCCCCCGATACACAGCGGCGGATGGGGCCGCTGGACCGGCTTCGGCTCGCAACGGGCGGCGGTGAGCCGGTAGTGCTTCCCGTCGTAGTCGGTGGTCTCGTTGGCGAGGAGGGACAGGATGATGTCGCACGCCTCGTCGAAACGGTCGAAGCGCTCCTTGAGCGGCGGCAGGTCGATGCCGTAGGCGGCGCACTCCTCCTCGTTCCAGCCGGCACCGAGGCCGAGCTCCAGGCGGCCGCCGGAGACGACGTCGAGGGTGGCGGCCATGTTGGCCAGCACGGCCGGGTGCCGGTAGACGTTGCCGGTGACCATGGTGCCGAGCCGCAGGCGGTTGGTGGCCTGGGCCAGGGCGGTGAGCGTGACCCACCCTTCGAGACAGGGCCCGGTCGGGTCGGAGAAGATCGGATAGAAGTGGTCGAACGTCCACCCCGACTCGAACAGGTCGATGTCGTCGGCCGCCTGCCAGACGGCGAGCATGTCGGCCCAGGTGGTGTTCTGGGGTGCGGTCTTGAACCCGAAGCGCATCAGCCCCTCCCCGGGAGTGCGAGTAGCAGGCCTCCGATCAGGCCGAGGTTCTTGTAGAACTGGATCTCCTGGGCCTTGCGTTCCGCCCCCTCGTGCTCCCAGAACGGGTGGCCGGCCATGGTGGTCGGGATCATCGAGGCGATGAGCCCGAGGGCGGCCAGCCGGGGCAGCCTGTCGAGCGTCAGGGCCGCCCCGCCCACCACCATCGCCGCGCCGTTGCCCCGCACCGCCAGCTCCGGCTTCGACAGCCCGAGGGCGGCCGCCTTCTCGACCCGGGGGCCGGGGCTGCGGGCGGCGTCGAACCCGAGCTTCATGAATAAGGCTCCGAGCAGCGCCTGCCCGGTGCGCCGTTCCATCCAATCGATGGGTCCCATCCCCGGGACGTTACTTTGGTGGGAACGGCTGTCGGGCATGAGGGGGCCTCGTGAGGGTGCGTGTCGATCCGGAGAAGTGTCAGGGCCACAATCGGTGCTACTCGCTGGCGCCGGAGCTGTTCGACGTGGACGACTACGGATACGCCACTGCCGCCGGCGACGGGACCGTGCCGGCTGACCTCGAGGGGAATGCCCGCCTGGCCGCGGCCAACTGCCCGGAGTTCGCCGTCATCATCGACGACGAGGGCTGAGCCCGTGGCCGCCGCGGAAGCCCGACCCCCGGTCGAGGACTGGGCCACCGACTATGACATCTTCGACCCGGCCTACTGCTCGGACCCCGGGCCGATCTGGGCCGACCTCCGGGACCGCTGCCCGATCGCCCACAGCGAGCGGTGGGGCGGGTCGTGGCTCCCGACCCGCTACGACGACGTGGCCGAGATGGCCCGGCTCGTGCCGGCCCTGTCGAGCGTGGAGTTCATCGTCGTCCCGCCGGTGCCGCTGCGCGACCCCGAGACCGGCGAGGTGCTGCGCGCCCGTCCCTACGCCCCGCCGATCTCGTCCGACCCGCCGTTCCACGGCGTGGCCCGCCGGCTCATCCTCCCCGCCTTCAGTCCCCATGCGGTGGCCGCCCACGAGCCCTACACCCGGGAGCTGGCCCACCGGCTCATCGACGGCTTCGTCGGCCAGGGTCGATGCGACGGTGCGGTCGACTTCGCCCAGCAGATCCCTCCCCGGGTGATCGCCCACCTGATGGGCATCGACGAGGGCCGGGCCAGCGACTTCGTGGATTGGGTGCGGGGCATTCTCGAGCTGGGCGCCACCGACCCGGAGCTGCGGGTCGCCACCGGGCTGAAGATGTTCGCCTTCTGGGCCGAGGAGGTGGCCAAGCGGCGCGCCCAAGCCGCCCAGGCCGGGGGGTCTGCGGATGTCCCCCAGAATGACTTCATCTCGGAGGTCCTGGCCGGGGACCTCGACGGCCAGCCCGTCGACGACAACCACGCCATGTCGGTCTGCAACCTCCTGCTGATCGCCGGCATCGACACCACGTGGAGCTCGATCGGCTCCGCCCTGTGGCACCTCGCCACCCACCCCGCCGACCGGCAGCGCCTACTGGAGCAACCGGAGCTGCTGCCGACGGCCGTCGAGGAATTCCTCCGCGTCTACTCGCCGGTGACCATGGGCCGCCTCGCCACCGAGGACGTCACCGTCGACGGCGTCACCATCCCCGCCGGCAGCCGGGTGCTGATGAACTTTCCGGCCGCCAACCGCGACCCGGGCCAGTTCCCCGACCCCGACACGGTCGTCATCGACCGGGCCCACAACCGCCACGTCGCCTTCGGTATCGGCATCCACCGCTGCGCCGGGTCGAACCTGGCCCGCATGGAGATGCAGGTCGCCCTCTCGGTCTTCCTGGAGCGGGTACCGGAGTTTCACCTGGCTGAGTCGGGCCCGGTCTCGTGGGCCGGCGGTCAGGTGCGAGGCCCCCGGACGCTCCCGCTGACCTTCTCCACCCCCCGCTAGCCCGACCCTTTACGCTGCCCCCATGAGCAGCGCCGAGCCGATCTACGCCTCCCGGGTCCTCAAGCTTCCGCTGGTCACCCCCGACGGCGACGCCATCGGCCGGGTCGACGACCTGGTCATCGGCCCGCCGACCGGGGAGACGGCGCCCATCCTGCTCGGCCTCGTAGCCCAGGTGGGGCGGCGGCGGATCTTCATCTCGGCCTCCCGGGTGAAGCACTTCGAGACATCGGGCGTCGTCCTCAACAGCACCGCTCTCGACCTCCACCCGTTCCGAGGACGGACGGGCGAACTCCTCCTCACCTCCCTCCTCGACCGGCCACTCCGGGGCGAGAAGGTCCTCGACCTCTCGATGCGACCCCGCACCTCCCTCTACGGCCGGTTCGGCATCGCCGAAGTCATGCTCGGCCGGCGCCGGGCCCTCGGCTTCTCGGCCCGGATGCGGCGGGTGCCGTGGGAGGAGGTCGACGACCTCTTCGACGTCGGCGAGGCCGCCGCCGAGCTGGTCAAGCTGCGCAGCCTCCACCCGTCGGAGACGGCCCGGGCCCTCCAGGACCTCTCCGACGACCGCCGCGACGAGCTTGTCGAAGCCATGCAGGACGAGGACCTCGCCGACGTGATGGAAGAGCTCCCCGAGGAGGACCAGGCCGAGATCCTCTCGGCCATGGAACCGGAGCGGGCGGCCCGGGTGCTGGAGGAGATGGAACCCGACGACGCCGCCGACCTCCTCTCCGAGCTCAACGCCGCCGACCAGAGCCGGTTCCTGGAAGCGATGGACCCCGAGGAAGCCGACCCGCTCCGGCGCCTCCTCATCTACGAGGGGCACAGCGCCGGTGGGCTCATGACCCCGGAACCGCTGGTGCTGCTGCCGGAGGCGACGGTGGCCGAGGCCCTGGCCCGCATGCGGGCCGAGGAGGTCCCGGCCGCGGTGGCCTCGTGCGTCTTCGTGACCCAGCCCCCCACGCAGCCTCCCACCGGCGTCTACCTCGGAGCGCTGGCATTCCAGCGGCTGCTCCGGGAGCCGCCCAGCACCCGCCTGGCCGACCTGGTCGACGGGTACCCGGAGGCGGTCCACCCGTCCATGCCCGAGATCGCGGTGGCCGAGCGCCTCGCCGCCTACAACCTCCTGTCCCTGCCGGTGTGCGACCAGTCGGGTTTCCTGCTCGGGGCCGTCACCGTCGACGACGTCCTCGACCGGACGCTGCCGGTCGGCTGGAGGACGCACCAGTGAACCGGAGTGGCGGACAGTGAAGCGCAGCGCCGACCTGACCACCCCCCGGTTCGGCCGGGGCATCGGCCTCCACTACGACCCCGAGGCGTTCGGCCGCTTCTCCGAGGCCCTCGCCCGGACCCTCGGCACCGCCCGCTTCCTTGTGTTCCAGACCGTGCTGGTGGTCAGCTGGATCACACTCAACGTCGTCGCCGCCGCCCTGCGCTTCGACCCCTATCCGTTCATCCTCCTCAACCTGGCCTTCTCCACCCAGGCGGCCTATGCCGCGCCGCTCATCCTTCTGGCCCAGAACCGCCAGGACGCCCGTGACCGGGCCCAGACCGACGAGGACCGGCGCGTCTCGGCTCTGGTCCAGGCCGAGACCGAGTACCTCGCCCGGGAGATGGCCAACATCCGGATCCTGGTCGCCTCGCTGCCGACGGCCGACGAGCTCACCAACGCCCTGGAACGGATGACCGAGGCCATCGACCGCCTCGGACCGGCCCCTCAAGGTCAGGGCACGGAGGCGAAGCCGTTGAGCCGGTCGGGGAAGGCCGACAGGACGTCGAACACCTCGTCCACCTGAGCCCGGCTCAGCTGCCGGGTCCAGTTGCTGGGCTGCTCGGCCGCCACCCGCCGGGTCTCGAGGCCCGTTCCCGGGCGGTCGGAGACGGCCAGGAACTCGGCCGCCTCGTCGGTCCAGGGCACGCCCAGGGCGGCGCACAGCGCCTTGAACCCGCCGGCGGGGTCGCAGCAAAGGTCCTCGTGGGAGATGACGAGCCAGCCCGGGTTGCGCTGGACGGCCGCCTCCAGGGCGGTGATGAACACCCCGATCTGCCACGCCAGGCGCCGGAGCGGCGAGGCGTCGGGGCCGATCGCCGGCACCAGCGGCGGGTTGGCCAGGCCGTGGCGGAGGAGGCGGTGGGAGTCGAGACCGGACGGCCCCCAGCCGAGCGCCACGTGGCTCGCCACGACGTTGAGGGGGTGGCGCAGCACGACGACGACCTTGGGCTGCCAACGGGCGGCGATCCACTCCGCAGCCAGGCTGGCGTGCACCGACTTGACGAGGACGGGCGGATCGCCCGCCCGCTCCGCCAGGGACGCGGCCGGGAGCGTGGCCAGGGCGCTGATGAGACGGAGGCGGGTCGAGAACCGGTGCTGGCGCTGGTCGAAGGCGGCGTCGAGGTCGCCGTCGGCGGTGCGGAGGAGCGCCTTGGCGGTGAGCCACCGGGCGGTGGCGGCCCGGCCGACGCCTTCGAAGGCCCGGCTCCAGAGGTCGAAGTAGGCCGGCGGGGCGGCGTCGGAGGGACCGAGGACGGGGAAGCGTCCGAGGGACGTCTTGGCCCGGAGGGCGAACGGACTGCACGTTTCGTTGTCGGGTTCGTGGACGACTCGGGCGCTTGCGGCCCGGCCGAGGACCTGCTCGACCCACGTGGTTCCGGAACGGGGCGGACCGATCACCAGGATCCGTCCCGTGGCTGTGATCTCGTCGGGGGGCGTCGAGCAGTCGGATGACCTGAAGGTGTCCAACTGGATCTCCCGCGGAGTGGCTCAACGGTCTCTAGGAGTGAGACCAGGTGCCCCCCACTTCGGGAGTAGGGGGACGCCGACCTCCGGGGTCCCCGACAGTTCACCTCATGGTGACCTGACTGCTAGCCGACTGACACGAGGTCGACCACGAAGACGAGCGTCTCGTTGGGGCCGATCACCGGCGAGTAGCCGTTGGGCCCGTAGGCCAGGGCGGGCGGGATCACCAGCTGGCGCCGTCCGCCGACCTTCATGCCCGGGACGCCCTCGTCCCAGCCCTTGATGACGTCGCCCGCGCCGAGGGTGAAGGGGAAGGGGCGGCCGGTGTCCCACGAGGCGTCGAACTGCTTCTTGGTCGAGAAATGCACGCCGACGTACTGGACGGTCACCTTCTTTCCCGTCGTCGCCTCGGTCCCGTTGCCGGCAATGAGGTCCTTCTTTACGAGCTCCGTCGGCGGATCGCCGGACGGAACCGTGACCGTCGGCTTCGTCCCGAACCCCTCGGCGCTCTTCTTGTCCTTCCCGCAGGCCGCGGGAGCGAGCGTCACGAGGGCGGCCACGGTCATGAGGAGGGCGGAACGGGCAGAACGGCGCATGACGGAAGAAGCTAATCCACCCCGGTGAAGGACCCGGAGCGACGAGCCCTCCAGCCGGACCACCGCATACCGCAACCGGCGGCGGTGAAGGGGCTATCGACGGCCGTCAACACGGCTCCGGTGTAACCGGTTGCAGCCCCCGGCGGGGGCGGGCCGGCACCGCGGTTGCCGCGGTTGCCGCGGTTGCCGCGGTTGCCGCGGTCGTCGCTCGGCGTGGGGTCAGGGCGGGCAGGCGCCGTCGTTGCCGCGGTTGCCGCGGTCGTCACTCGGCGTGGGGTCAGGCCGGGCAGGCGCCGTCGTGGCGGCCGTCGTCGGTCGGCGACATTCCGCCCACGGAAACGGCCGGGGTCTCGGCGGCGTCGGCGTGGGTTTCGGACCAGGCCCGTTCGAGGACGTTGGTGAAGACCTCGGGCGACTGGGCGCCGGCGATGCCGTAGGTCTCGTCGATCACGAAGAAGGGGACGCCGGTGGCGCCGTAGGCGTGGGCGGTGGCCTCGTCGGCCCGCACGGCCTCGGCGTAGCGGTCGCCGGCCAGGACGTCGTCGACCTCCGTGGCCGGTAACCCGGCTTCGACGGCCAGGCGGGCCAGGGTGGCGGGATCGCCGACCGGCTCGCCCTCGCTGAAGTAGGCCAGGAACAGCCGCTCCTTCATCTGGTCGCCCAGACCGTGCTCGGCGGCCAGGTGGACCAGCCGGTGGGCGTCGAAGCTGTTGCCGCCCCGGCTGCGCTCGAGCCGGAAGTCGAGACCGACCGCCAGGCCGACCTCGGTGATCTGGCGCTCCATCGCCTCGGCCTGCTCCCGGGGGATCCGGTACTTGGTCGCCAGGTGGTCGATCCGGTCGATGTCGCGGCTGCGGGGCGCCCCCGGGTCGAGCTCGAAGCTCCGCCACCGCACCTCGACGCCGTCCCGGTGGGCAAAGCCGGCCAACGCGGCCTCGAACCGCCGCTTCCCGACATAGCACCAGGGACAGACCACGTCCGACCAGATCTCAACCCTCATAACCCGTGTGGAACGTCGGGCGCTCCGAGGCTGTTCCCGGGCCTCAACCGGCGGGCGTGCGGGCCGATGGAGGGGATGCGCAGACGGATCTGCGCCGAGCACCACCACAAGGACGTGTCATGCGAGATCGCGATACTGAGCGGCTCACGCCGCCTCTGTCGGGGGGAACCCCGTCCCCCGGGGCGCGGGCCGTACTCGGCCTGCCGCTCGACGCCACCCGGGGCGAGGCGCAGCGCGCCTTCCGCCGCCTGGCCAAGCAGACCCACCCCGACGCCGGCGGCGACGCCGCCGCGTTCCGGGCCGTGGCCGGCGCCTGGGCCCACCTCGGTCCGGAGCTGCCGCCCGCCCCGCCGACGGTGGCGCCATCTCCCCCTGTGGCACTCCCCGATGTGCCGTCTCCCCATGTGCTCGCCTACCGGGCGCCGACGAGCCGCGTGCTCTGGGCCGAGAGACGGCCGCCCGTCCGCCCCGACTTCAAGACGTTCCTCGCCGCCGAGATGGCTCGCCGGGCGGCGTGATTCAGGCGTTCAGAGGACGGGAGGGCCTGCTGCCGAACTAGGCCGATCTGGTGCAGCGGCCGGCGTAGCCGTCGACGCCCAGCATGTGGTCGAGGCGGACCGACTCGAGGTCGAGCCCCTTGAGGCCCCGCAGCACCAGGGGAAGGGTGGCCTCCACAGCCGGCCGGGCGAAGTGGCCGTTGGCGTCGAGGGGGAAGACCACGATGGACCCGGCCCGGATCCGGTCGAGCGCCAGCCGGGCCAGCTTCCGGGGGCTGTCGGCCCGGCGGTCGGCGACCCGCACATCCCAGGTGACCATCGACATGCCGTAGTGCCGGACGACCCGGGCCATGAGCGGGGTGTGACGTCCGGCGGGGGGCCGGAAGTACGTCGGGCAGACGCCGAGCTGCCGTCCGAAGACCTCCTGGGCCCGGCCCAGCTCGCCGTAGCGGGGGTCGAGGAACGCCCGGCCCCGGGGGGCGTAGGCGTTGTTGGCCACCAGCTGGTTGTGATCGACGAGGGCCCGGACGACGTCGGGTCGGGCCTCCACCTCTTGGCCGGCGGCGAAGAACGTGGCCTGGACGCCCTCAGCCTCGAGGGCGCTCAGCACGACGTGGGCGGTCTCGACGTCGGGGACGCCATCGAAGGTGACGGCCACCTCGGGCACCTGGCGGGGGCCGTGGCTGATGACCGCGCCGAACCAGTCGGCCCTGGCCGAGGTGGCCCCGACCCAGGAGGTGGTGAGCCCGGTGGTGAGGACGACGACGCTGGTGAGAGCCCACGACACCCGGCGCCGCACCACCCGGCGGCCGGCGGCGGGCCTGGCCAGCCCGCCGGCGCGCCGGGCCGCCAGCGGCCCGAGGCCGGTGGTGACGCCGAGGCCGGCGGCGAGCCAGAACAGCGCCGACGGGGCGAAGACGGAGAAGGCGGCCAGGCCGGCGGTGGCGGCCAGCGCGGCGGCCGTCGGCGCCCCCGCCAGCGCCTGACCCGCCAGCGGCGCCCCGAGGGAGAAGCCGAGGAGCACGCCGAGGAGGACCGTCACCGGCCCGGGGCTGGCCTGGGACAGCAGCCACACCGACACCAGCGTGACAACGGCGGCGACGACGACGGGGACGGGTCGCAGCCCCCGGCGCCGGGCGGCCCAGGCGGCGGCGGCCGCGGCGAGACTGCCGGCCACGGCCGTGAGCCGGGTGAGCGGCGCGCTGCCGGCGCCGGCCAGGGCCGGAAGGACGAGGACGGCCAGCCCGATCCCGGCCAGGACCCCGGCCAGCGGCGGACGGACCGCCGGGACCGGCGCCGCGGGCCGCATTCCGGTGCCTGCGGCTTCCGCCGCGGCGGACGCCGGTTGGTCGGCCGCAGCGACCGCGCGGCCCGCCACCAGCGTGGCGAGTACCGGGACGGGCGGAGCGGACGGCATGGGCGCGGCGGCGGACGTGGGCATTGCGGACACCGCGGCGGCCGCGGTAGCAGGGGCGGGAGCGGCGACTGCGGGGGCGGGGGCGGGAGCGGGTGCCGCGTCGCGGGCCAGGTGCCACTCGACGTAGCGGCGCAGGCCGTCGACGAACGGCACCTCCGCCCGCCAGCCGAGGATCCGCTCCGCCTTGGCGGCGGAGATCTCCCGTCCGCCGAAGTCGCCCGTCCGGGCCGGGGTGTACGTGACGTCGACGGGCCGGCCGAGGGCCTCCCCGATGGACTCGACCATCGAGCGGATCGAGATCTTCTCCCGGCCTTCGAGGTTGAAGGTCTGGTTGGCCGCCTCGGGCCGCAGGGCCAGCACATGGGCCTCAGCCAGGTCCTCGACGTAGACGTAGTTGCGGTACTGGCTCCCGTCGCCCTGGACGGTGAGCGGGTCGCCCCGCAGCGCCATCCCCACGAACTTCGGGATCACCAGCGAATCCCGCATCCGGGGTCCGTAGGGGATCCCGTACCGGAGGATCGTGAACTCCTGTTCGAACAGCGTCTTGTAGCTCTGCGCCACCATCTCGGCCGCCACCTTCGACGACGTGTAGAGGTGGCCCATCTCTTCGAGCCGGAAGGCGGTGTCCTCGTCGAGCGGACCGTCGCCGTCGGCGGCGGCGCCGTTGTAGACCCACACGGTGCTGGCCAGGATCGCCCGTCCGACGTCGTTGCGCCGGCAGGCCTCCCACACCTTGGCCACGCCGACCACGTTGGCGTCGGTGGCCTGGACCGGCTCCCGGCTGACGTCGTTGACGTCGGCGTAGGCGGCGAGGTGGAACACGGCGTCGGCGCCGGCGAAGGCGGCGACGAGGCCGTCGAGGTCGTTGATGTCGGCGACGATGTGGCCGACATCGGGGCGGTGCGGGGGGCGGAGGTCGACGACGTGGACGTCGTGGCCGGCGGCCATGAGCCGGTCCACCACGTGCGAGCCGATGAAGCCTCCGCCGCCGGTCACCAGGGTTCGCATGGTGAACGAACCCTACCCCGGTGTCCCCCTTCCCACTGGGAACGACGGCTACGGTGGCTGAACGTGAGCGGACAAGGATCGAGCCCGGCGAGACGGCGGATCGCCGTCGTCCCCGCCTACAACGAGGAGCCGACGGTCGAGTCGGTGCTGGACCGGCTCTACCCCCTCGTCGACGAGCTGGTCGTCGTCGACGACGGTTCGACCGACCACACCCGAAAGATCATCGAGGAGTGGCTCGCGGGCGCGCCGCACGCCACCCTCCTGTCGTTCGACCAGAACCGGGGGATGTCGGCCGCCTACTACGAGGCCTTCACCCACCTGGCGGCCCGGCTCCGGGCGGGGGAGATCGCGCCCGACGACCACGTCTTCACCGTCGACGCCGACGGTCAGCACGAGCTGTCGGTGTTCGAGGAGCTGGGCTCCATCATGGAGGCCGAGGCCCTCGACGCCCTGCTCGTCCGGCGCGACCTGTCGACGTACCCTCGCTACAAGCGCAGCGGGAACTGGCTGATCTCGGCCTGGGCCAGCCTCTGGGCCGGCTACCGGCTCTACGACGTGGAGTCGGGCTACCGGATCTTCCGGGCCTCGGCGCTGGTCGACGCCCTGGGCTACTACCGGGGCTACAAGTACTCCGAGACGGTCGAGATCGCCGTCGTCCTGGGGCGGCGCGGGGCCAAGGTCCGCAACGACGTCCTCGTGCCCGTGCCCCTGTTCCGGTCCCGCACGCGGCTGGTCGACTTCGCCATCGACGCCGCCATGATCCCGGTGGCCGCCGCCCGGGTCTGGCTCCGCCGGGCCGGTCGCGGCGGCCGGCTCTCTCCCCTTCCGGCTCAGCAGGCCTTCAGGTAGCCGGGGCGGGCCAGGAGCTCGTCGAGGCGGACGGGGTGGAGTCCCTTGGCCGCCAGCCCGTCCAGGATGCGGGGCATGGCCGCCACCAGCACCGTGCGGTCGGCGTCGACCAGGCCGTCGATCCCGTCGTGAAGGTCGATGATGGAGCCCGGACGGGCCTTGGCCACGATCCGGTCGGCGAGGTGCCCGGGGTCGTGGGCGCTCCAGTCGCCGGCCGAGACGTCCCAGCCGACCATGGTCAGGCCGTGGCGGTGCACGACCCGGGCCAGGAGCGGGGTGTGCTGGCCATGGGGAGGGCGGTAGAAGGCGGGGCAGACGCCGACGTCGGCGTCGACGACCCGCTGCGTCCGGGCCAGCTCCGCGTAGCGGGGGTCGAGCCACGCCTTGGAGTCGTGGCGCCAGGAGTGATTGGCCACGAGGTGGCCCCGCTCGACGAGGGCCCGGGCCAGATCGGGCCGGGCGGCCACGGCCCGGCCGACGAGGAAGAAGGTGCCCTTCACGCCCCGGGCGTCGAGCAGGTCGCGGACCCTGACCGTGGCGGTGGAGTTCGGCCCGTCGTCGAAGGTGAGGGCCACCCGGTTGTCGGTGCGGGCGCCGTGCGCCACCTGGTGACCGAACCAGCTCCCGGTGTGAGTGTTGGCCCCCTGCCAGAGGATGGCGCCCACGAGTGCCACCGCCGTGGCCACCATGAGCGGCATCGCCCGGCGCAGGCGCGAGACTCCCCGGCCGTGGATGCAAGCCGGAGGTCCCGGACGATGGCCGGGATCGGCGATGCTGTCGCCGCCGTTCTCGCCTGCGCCTGGCTCGGCGGGCTCGGCCTGCTGATCCGCCACCGGCTCGTCGTGTCGCACGACACCATGATCAACTACGCCCACGTCTGGTACGTGAGCAAGCGGCTGTGGGGCGGACACGGGATCCCGTTCCGCATGCCGGTTCTGGGCCACGGGCAGGCCTTCGCCTTTCCCTACGGGGTGGTGCCGTGGCTGACGGCGGCGGTCGCCCGCCCTCTGGCCGGGGACTGGATCGTCACGCTGTGGCTGGTGCTCGGCATCGCCGGCCTGCTGGTGGCCACGTTCCTCGCCTTCCCGGAGCTGCGCCGGAGTTGGGCCGCGGCCACCGTACTGCTGAACCCGGCGCTGGTGGCGGCGGCGCTCATCGGGCAGCTGCCGTTCACGTGGGGAGCGGCGCTGCTGCTCGGGGCTGTGGCCGCCTGGCGCCGGGGCCGGCCCGGGTGGGCGGCGCTGTTCTGCGCCCTGGCCCAGGTGACCCACCCGGCGGTGGTGGCGCCGATCGCCTTCGGCGCGGCGGCGTTGCGGCTTCCGTTCGAGCCGCCCCCCGTCCGACGGCGGCTGCTGCGGTGGTACGGGTTGACGCT
>JAUZEX010000281.1 GCA_030838815.1 Actinomycetota bacterium | reverse complement strand
GATCATTACATCGTCCTCCGCTTCGTCGGCGGCCACGGCGTAGGCGGCCGCATCGGCGATGGCGGGATGGGAGGCGACGACTTCCTCGATCTCGGCCGACGAGACGTTGTGGCCCCGCCGCCGGATGCGGTCGGCCTTGCGGTCGACGAAGAAGAGGTCGCCGTCGCCATCGAACCGACCCAGGTCGCCGGTGTGGAACCAGGTGTCGGGGGTCGCCGACGGCGAGGAGCCGAGGTAACCCTCGAACATGGCGTGGGGTCGCCGGGGCCGGATCACGATCTCGCCGGTCACCCCGGCCGGGAGCGGTGTCCCGGCGTCGTCGACGATCCGCACATCGAGGTTCGGTTGCGCCTGTCCCGACGATCCTGGCTTGGCCGGCCGGCGGGCGTCGCCCATGGTCGCCGGCATCACCTCGGTTTGGCCGTACATCGAGACGACCGCCTGGAGAGCGAACCGCTCCGTGAAGGGCAGCCAGAGCTCGGCCGGCATCGGGACGGCCGTCCACACCCGGGCCGGGTTGTCGGCATCGTCGGGTCGGCGCGGTTGGTTCCACAGCCAGTGGTGCATCGGGCCCAGGGTGCAGATCTGCGTGACGCCGTAGCGGCGGACGGTGGGCCAGAAGGCCTCCACCGAGAACCACCGGTCGAGCACCATTGGAGCCCCCAGCCGCAATGACGTCCACAGGTTGAGAATCCAGGCGGCGGCATGGAACATCGGAGTGCAGAGATAGAACACGTCGTCGGCGCGAACGTCGCGTCCCGACGACGTGACCTCGATCCCTGAGTACCAGCCCTCGTGGCTGTGCACGACGCCCTTCGATCGGCCCGTCGTGCCGGAGGTGAGGAACACCGAGACGGGATCGCCGGGCGCCGCCTTCGCCGGGGACGTCGGCCCTACCGTGGCGTCGAGTTCTTCGGCGGTCGACACCGACAGGCCGGACGGGCGACCTGTCCGTTCGAGCGCCGCAGGGCTACAGCCCAACGTGACGAGCCGGGAGACGCCAGAACCGGGCAAAGCCGGGAGCGTGCCGTCGAGGAAGAGGTCGCCGACCACGAGGACGTCCGGTCGGAGGGTATCGAGGATGGCTCGGAGGTAGTCGCCGCGAAAGGCGGTGTTGAGAGGGGTGTGCAGGGCGCCGAGGCGGATGAGGGCCAGCACCATGAACGCATAGTCGGCCGAGTTCTCCAGCAGAAGGGCGACGCGGGTGCCGGGCCCGACCCCGAGCCCGGCCCACCCGGCGGCGTAACGCTCCACCCGCTCGGCCGCCGCGCCGAAGGTCACGACCTCGCCGGCCGAGTGGATCCACGGTGCATCGGGCCGGCGCTCTGCCTGCGCCGGCAGGAGGTGACTCAGAACCCGGCCGTCACGATCCACCGGAGGGAGCGTAGGCGGTGGTGTGCTCGCGCCAGGCGTCGATGAGACCGGCGTTCTGGGCCGGCGACGTGCCGTAGATGGCCAGCTCGTCGGCGCCGGCGTCGCGGAAGGCCTGCAGGGTCTTCACACAGTCGGCGACCGACCCGACGGCGGCGCTCTCCCGCACCCAGCCCTCGGGAATCCGGCGGGCGACCTCGTGGAGCTGGTTGAGCCGGAAGCTCTGGTCGACGTTGGGGCGCGCCATCGACGCCAGCTGCTCGTGGCTCAGCACCCTCTCGATCACGGCGGGATCCCAGCCGTTCAGCCTCGTGTAGGTGCGGCCGAGCTCCGGCATGAACAGATACCCGACGAGGCGGGACCGGGTGACCTCCAGCGTGGTCGTCTCGTCGAGGTCGGGGGCGGTGACCACCGGGTGGCAGATCGTGATGGCCGGGTCGAGGTCGTGTTCCTCGCGGGTCTTGCGGATCGTGGCGACGGCGTTGTGGACCGCCTCCGGGGTGAGGAAGGGGGAGAGCATGACGGCGTCGGCGATGCGGGCCGCCCAGCGGCAGGCCACCGGGCCCCCGACGATGAGGCTCCAGATGAGCGGAGGCGGGCCGTCCAGGGTCTCGGCCATCCGGAGGGCCTCGAACCTGCCGACGGGTCCGTCGTAGCTGACGGTCTCGCCGGCCCACAGGCGGCGGACGATGGAGACGTAGTCGGCGTACTCCTCCCAGCCGTAGACGGGGAGTCCCTGCCCCTTCAGGTGGCTGGCGATGCCCCGCCCGAGCCCGAGGTTGAAGCGGGGACCGTAGAGGGCGTGCATGGTGGCGCCGAGTGCGGCGGTCAGGATCGGCGGCCGGGTGGCCGGGATGATGGCGCCGGTCCCGATCTCGAGGCGGGTGGTGCGGGCGGCGAGACCACCCAGCAGGGCACCGGCCTCCCGGAGGTCGTAGCGCTCGGCCACGAACAGGCGCTTGAACCCGAGGCGCTCGGCATCGGCCGCATCGGCGAAGACCTGCCGCACCTCCTTGACCCGCGACGTGAGGACGAAGGCGTTGAGGTCGGGGACGACAGCGTCGGGCATGGATCCTCCTCGCAATTGGCGATACGATATCGCAATGCGGCTCCTGGTGACCGGTCACGACGAGAAGGGCCGGGCCGTGGTGGCCTCGGACGGGCCCGTCGCGCCGATTGTGCTCCCCACCGGAGCGGCGCTGCACCTGCTGTGGGGCCGGGACGAGGCCCCGAAGTTCCCCGATGACGGGCAGGCCGCGGACTACGACACCTACTTCCCGCCCCCCGGCGGCTTCCGGTTCAGCCTCTTCACCGTGCCCCCGGCCGGGGAGGGCCCCCGGCGTTCCCTGATGGCGGCGCCACAAGGAGCGCCGCCCCCCGACAACGCCCGGTACGTCAAGCCCGGCG
>JAUZEX010000251.1 GCA_030838815.1 Actinomycetota bacterium | reverse complement strand
CCGTTCGTCGCCTTCCTGTCCTCGGAGGCCGCGGCGGGCGTCACCGGGCAGACGTTCATCGTGTACGGCGGCGTCATCGGCCGGGTCCGTATGCCTCACCTGGCCGGCTATGTCCAGACGGATGGGCGCTGGACCGTGGCCGACCTGGCGATGCGGAGTGAAGAGCTCTTCAAGGACGTCGGTCGCGATGTCTTCGAGGGGCCGAAGGGCTACGCCCGGCTCCCCAGGCAGTAGGAGGCGGAACACGATGGCGGCACGAATTACCGACGAGGCGTTGGCCGAGCTCGAGGAATCGGTCGGTGTGGTCCTGAAGGACCGGCCCCAGCCTCACATCGAGCAGCTCACCCCCGATACGATCCGGCATTTCGCCTGGGGGGCGGGGGACGACAACCCGCTCTGGCTCGACAAGGAATACGCCGCGGCCAGTGTGCACGGCGGAATTCTCGCTGCACCCTGCACCCTGTACGCCGCCGATCGAACGGTGAGCGGCTACGTCAACGGTCTGCCCGGCGTCCATGCCCTCTTCGCCGGCACCGACTGGCGATGGCACCGGCCGCTGCGGGCCGGTGACGCCATCTCGGCCGAGCCGTCGCTCAAGGGAATCGAGATCAAGCCGAGCGCTTTCTCCAGGCGCACCATCAAGCAGACGTTCCAGGTCCGGTTCCTGGACCAGGCCCAGGATCTGGTGGCCGACGCCGACTCCTGGGTCTTCCGGACCGAGCGCGACACCGCCCGCGAGGTCGGCAAGTACGCCGAGGTGCCCGTTCAGACCCGCTATGACACGGACCAGATCGACGAGATCGCCGCGGCCTATCGCTCGTACCGCCGCCGGGGTGCGGAACCACTGCTGTGGGAGGACGTCGACGAAGGCGTCCCCCTTCCCGAATTGCTCAAGGGCCCCCTCACGGTCACCGGGATGATCGCCTGGGACCAGGGGTGGGGCGGGTTGTACATCCGGGCCCACGGCATGGCGTTCGCCCTCTTCGACGCCCATCCGGCGCTGGCCATCCCGAACGGGCAGGGCGTGCCCGATGTGCCCGAACGCGTGCACTGGGACCAGGAGCTCGCCACCGGGATCGGTGCTCCGGGCCCCTACGACTACGGCCCCGAGCGGATTACGTGGCTGTCGCAGCTGGTGACCGATTTCATCGGGGACGGCGCTCTGCTGCGCCGCCTCAACGTGCAGGTGCGCCGGTTCAACGTGATCGGGGATCTCACCCGGTGCCGGGGAACCGTGACGAGGAAGTACCGGGACGGCGACCGGCACCTGATCGAGTGCACGCTGGGTGCCGTCAACCAGCGGGACGAGCTGACGGCCCAGGGGCTTGCGGTCGCCGAACTGCCGTCGGCGTCCACCGGGCCCGTTCTCGGATGACGCGACGCACGGGGCCGGTGCGGGCCCACTGGTCGGCGGACGTCGTCACCGGCACCGTCCGGGGCCATCCCTCCCGGCTCTTCGAGGCCCGTCCCCGTTGGCTGGGTGAGGTGCTGCTGGAGAGCACCCGGTGGTCGGACCGCGACCACCTGATCCAGGGCGAGCAGCGGGTATCACACGAAGGGCTTCTCGGCTGGGCGGCCGGCGTCGCCGGCTCTCTGCGGTCGGCCGGGGTCGGGCGGGGAGACCGGGTCGCCCTCTACGGCGCCAACCGTCCAGAATGGGTCGCCGGCTTCTGGGGTGCCCTCCTCGCCGGCGCCGTCGTGGTCCCGTTCAACGCCTGGTGGAGCGGGCCGGAGGTGGCGCACGCCCTCGCCACCAGCTCGGCGGCCGTCGTGCTGACCGACGGACCGTGGGCCGACCGGCTGCCGGCGGGTACGGCGACACTACCGCTCACCGCGTTGAGCGACACCGGCGGCGGCGCCGGTCTCCTCGCCTTCGACTGGGACGACGTACCGGCCGAGGACGAGCCGGCGGTCATCCTGTTCACCTCGGGAACGACCGGCCTGCCCAAGGGGGCGACGCTCTCGCACCGCTCTGTCATCGCCAACCTCCAGAACCTCCTGACCGTGTCCGGTCGCCTGCCCGGTCAGCTCCCCGACGGTCATGTCGGAGCGACCAATCTGCTCACTGTCCCGCTCTTCCACCAGGGCGGCATCCAGATCCTGGTGATGGCGCCGGCCGTCGGCGGCCGGCTCGTCTTCTCCCGCGGCCGGTTCGACGCCGGGGAGGTCCTCCGGCTGATCGAGGCCGAACGGGTCACAGCCTGGGGTGCCGTCCCGACGATGGTGCAGCGCGTCGTCGACCACCCCGACGTCGACCGGTACGACTGCTCGAGCCTCCGGGCGCTGGTCCTCGGCGGCGCCCCCGCACCCCCGGAGTTGCTGGCCCGGGCCCGGCGGGCTTTTCCGTCCGCCGTCCGGGGCGTGGGCAACATGTACGGGCTGACCGAAGCCGGCGGAGCCGTGACCAGCAGCGTCGGGGTCGAAGTGGAGCGCCGTCCGGGAACGACCGGCCGGCCCCTGGCGGTGGTGGAGGTCAGGATCGACGACCCGGACGGGTCGGGGGCGGGCGAGATCCGCGTCCGCACCCCGGCGGCCATGGACGGTTACTGGGGAATGGACGCCAGCCCGATCGACTCCGACGGCTGGCTCCGGACGGGAGACATCGGCCGACTCGACGCCGACGGCTATCTCTACGTCGTCGATCGCTCGAAGGATCTCATCATCAGAGGGG
>JAUZEX010000235.1 GCA_030838815.1 Actinomycetota bacterium | reverse complement strand
ACTGGTACGGGTTCGTGCTCACGTTCGGGATCGTGGTGCTCGCCGCCCTGGCGTTCGACCGGCTCCAGGACGTCGGGGTCCGCTGGCTCGTCCCGCTGGTGCCGATGGTCACCGGTCTGGCGGTGTCCGGCTCCCGCGGCGGCTGGATCGGCACGCTGGTGGGCGTCACGGTGGTCGTCGTCTTCCACCGTCCGGCGTTCGCCTGGCCGGCCATCACCGCCGCGGTGCTGGCCATCGCGCTCCTCTTCGTCGCCGCCCCCCAGCTCACGACCAAGAAAATCGACACGTCGACCGCCGACACGAGCGCCGGCATGCGGTTGCGTACCTGGTCGGACGGCATCGATGCGGTGAAGCAGCACCCCCTCCTGGGCGAGGGCGCCGGCAACTTCCTCGCCGTGGTCAAGGACCGGGGCAGCCAGATCGACCCCAACAATCTCATCCTCCTCACCTGGGCCGAGACCGGCATCTTCGGGCTGATGTTCCTCGGCTGGCTGTTCGCCGCCGCCCTGCGCATGGCGGCCCGCAACGCCCGGACCCTCACCGGGACCGCCGCCCTGGCCAACACGGCCGGCGCGGCCGTCTTCGTCTCGTCAGTGGCCCACGCGCAGTTCGACATGTTCTGGACCCGCGGCGTGGCCCTCCTCACCTTCATGGGGATCGGCCTCGTCCTCTGGGCGAACCGCCAGGTCAAACAACCGTCCGCACGCGAACTGCACCGTTCGCTGATTCAGCTAGGAGCACCGTGACCCCTTACGCCCCTCACCCGTCCTCGTCGGCGGCGCCGACCGGGTCGCTCAGCCAGTACCTCCGGTTCCTCTGGCGCCGGAAGATCAGCCTGATCCTGCCCGTGGTCGTGGCGGTGGGGACGGGCTTCGTCGTCAGCAGCGGTGAGGCGAAGCAGTACGCCTCGTACACCGACCTGCTGTTCACCCCCACCACGCCGGTCGACGGCTCGCAGGCCCGCACGATCAGCATCCCGACCGAAGCCCGGATCGCGGTGAGCCCGGCGGTGCTGGGCGAGGCGGCCAAGACGCTCAACAAGGCGTCCCTCCCGGGGTCGGTGACGGCGGCCCAGTCGGGCGACGTCCTGGTGATGCGGATCGACTCCCGGAGCACCAACCCGGTGGTGGCGGCCAGCGTGGTCAACGCCGTGGCCAAGGCTTACCTCGCAGAGCGCATGCAGCAGGGCGTCGAGGCCGTCGCCGCCGACACCCAGGACATCAACGCCCGCCTCGGGCAGATCGCCGCCACGCTCAAGGACCTCAACTCGCAGCTCGCCGCCAACCTCGCTCCGGCCAAAGTGGATGTGGCCAACGGCCTGCGCAGCCAGATCAACCAGCTGAACGGTGAGCAGCAGGTGCAGCAGACGCGCCTCTACCAGCTCAGCCGCCAGGCGACGGGCACCAACAAAGACGTGTCGGTCCTCGTGCCCGGCACCGTCAACGGCACTCCGGTGTCGCCGAAGCCGCTCCGTTCGGCGGCCACCGCCGGTCTGGTCGGTCTCCTGGCCGGCCTCGGCCTCGCCCTGCTGCGGGAACGCCTGGCCAACTCGCTCCAGAGGCTCGACGACATCGAGGGTCCGCTCGGTGCACCGATGCTGTCGGTCATCCCGGCGCTCAACCGGCGCACCATGCTGGACTCCCCGGTGACGGTGCTGTCGGACCCGACGTCGGCGGCCTCCGAGGCCTACCGCATCCTGAGGAACAACCTGACCGTGGCCGGTGTGACGGAAGACGTGCGGGTGCTCATGGTGTCGAGTTCCCTGCCCGGCGAAGGGAAGTCGACCACCGCCGCCAACCTCGCCGCCGCCTTCGCCGAGACGGGTATCGACACCGTCCTCGGCGACGCCGACGTCCGCCGCCCGAACGTCCACAACCTGATGGAGATGCCCAACGACGCGGGCGTCACCGGGTTCCTCAAGAACGAGCTCGACCGTTTCGCCCTGATCCAGGTCCTGGAGGCGAACCGGGTGAGCGACAATCTCGTCGTCCTCCCGGCCGGTCCCGCCCTGAACGGCCCGGCCCAGCTCGTGACCCGGCCGAAGCAGTTCGCGGCGCTGATCGCGGCGCTGCGCGAGGACTACCTGGTCATCGTCGACGCCCCTCCGACCCTGCCCGTCGCCGACGCCGGCACGATCGCCACGGCGGTCGAGGGTGTCGTCGTGGTCGTCCGGCCCGACCTGGTCTCCCGGGCCGTTCTGGCCCAGCTGGCCGGCCGGCTGCGGCAGCTGCACGCCCCGGTGCTCGGTGCCGTGATCAACGCCCCCCGCCGTTCCTCGTTCGAGAGCGGGGCCGGCAAGCACGGCTACTCGTACGGCTACGGCAACCACAGCCCGCAGGCGTCGACCCAGGCCGGAAGCTTCTCGAAACTGGTCCGCAGCGGGAAGTGATGAAGGTCCTCCTCGTTGTCTCCTCCTCGACGCTGGCCGGAACCGAACGGCATGTGATCGAGCTCGGCGCCGGCCTGCGGGCGGCCGGCGTCGAGGCCGAGGTGGTCTGCGAAGGCGGCGGGGACGGCCTCGACGAAACGCTCGAGCGGCGTGGCGTCCCGGTCCACCGTCTCGACCTGACCGGTAAGGGAGCCGCCCGCAGTGTCCTCGGGCTCGGCCGCCTGGCGCTCCGGTTCGACGTGGTGCACACCCATCTCACCCACGCCACCGCCGTCGCCGTCGCCGCCAAGGCGATCAGCGGCCGGCCGCTGGTCGAGACGCGGCATTTCCTCACCCTGGCCTACGAGCGGCGGGGAACGGCCGGCCGTCTGGTGGGGCACGCGCAGCGCAGGCTGCTCGACCGCAACCTGGACCTGACCCTCGCACCGTCGGCGGCGGTGGCCCGCATCGTCGCCGGCCCGTCGGTGGTCGTGCCCCACGGCATCCCCCTGCACCCCGCTCCGGCCCGCTCCCCGGAGGGACCGTGGGGGCCGAAGTTCCTCATCGCCGGGCGGCTCGAGAACGATCACCGACGCCAAGCGGTCATCCTGGCCCT
>JAUZEX010000186.1 GCA_030838815.1 Actinomycetota bacterium | reverse complement strand
CGGGAGAGTTGCGTGCCGAGCGCCGTGAACGGCAGGGCGGTATCCCGGCCCCGGCCGACGACGACGGCGTTCCACAGCTCCTTGGACATGAGGGGGAAGATGGCGTCGGTGCCGGCCTGGGGGTGGTCGCGCAGCATGTCGTCGATGAGGCCCCATGTCTCGGTGACCCACGAGCGGCCCGACGAGGCGTTGACGACCTCAACGGCGTCGGCTTCGGCGATCCCCTCGGCTGCCGCCAGGCGCAGCGCTTCCAGCGCCACCAGGTGGTTGAGGTGGAGCATGACGTTGTTGACCAGCTTCATGCTCTGGCCCGTGCCGACCGGTCCGAGGTGGAAGATGCGCTTGGCGTAGGCCTCGAGCACCGGACGGGCCCGCTCGAGCGTGGCCGCCTCGCCCCCGACCATGACCGTGAGGGTGCCGGCCTCCACCGCCGGGCGGGACCCGCTCACCGGGGCGTCGAGCAGGTCGGCACCGGTCGCCCGCACCACCCCGGCCAGCGCCACGGCCGTCTCCGGCCGCACCGAGCTGTGCAGGATGACGGTCTGGCCGGCCCGGAGCCGGGAACAGAGGCCGTTCTCACCGGTGATCACTGCCGTGGCCTGGGCGTCGTCCACGACGCAGACGGCGATCACGTCGGCGCCGTCGGCGGTCTCGGCCGGCGACTCGGCCGGCTTGGCGCCGGCGGTCACCAGCGCGGCGACGGCGCTCGGCCGGACATCGGCCACGGTCGTCGGGAAGCCGCGGCTGACCAGGTGGCGGGCCATGGGCGCGCCCATGTCGCCGAGGCCGACGAAGCCGACGTGGAGGACCTCACTCACCGGCGCGCCCTGTCGTCGGGCTCGTGCGGGCGTACTCGATGACGAACTTGCGCCAGGCCAGGGGGAAGGCGTCGGACCCGGAGAAGACTTCCTTCGGGTTCTCGTACTCGACGTTCTCGACGATCCGCTGGTCCTGACCGGAGAAGTTCCGGTGCTGCTTCCAGTCGTAGTACAGGCGGAAGACGAGCCGGTTGAAGATCCGCCGCCGGTCGGAGCCGGGGAACGTCGTGTAGTAGTAGAAGATCCGCGACGTCTCGGCGTCGATCGGGGTCACGGCCCTGGAGTAGATGTGGCTCTGGTAGTCGACCTGGAAGGTGCAGGGAAGGTGGACGCCGGTCCACTCCTCGTCGGTGATCAGCCAGTCCATCTTCGGTCGCAGCCGGCGGATCACCCCCATGACCATGGCCAGGTAGAGCCGGAAGCGGGTCTTGGGCCACTTCGCTCCGCCGAGCTCCGGGTAGACCTCCTGGAACTCCGTGCGGGGGGCGGTCTTGCGGGCCTGGTCGGTGTCCATGTAGTCGAAGAACCGGGGGTTCTCGAACACCAGCGCCCGGCCGTTGACGATCCTGGTGGCCGGCCGGTGGGGCCCCATCCCGAGGAACAGCTGGAGGCCCCGGCGGTCCTGGATGAGCAGCTCGATCGAGTTGCGGTGGACGAAGAAGACGTGGGCGTCGTTGAGGTTCTCCAGCGACACCCGCCAGTTCGACTGCCACTCGTCCTCGGAGAACTGGATGAGGGCCCGGTCGTCGAAGAACTGCGGCGGCAGGTCGTTCTCGATGGGGGCCGGCTCGCCGTCGCCCATCCACACGAACACGAGCCCCTTGAGGGTCTGCGTGGGGTAGGACCGGATGGCGCTGTTGGGCTTGTCACAGAACGTCGAGTCGCGGCCCTCGCCGAGAAAGGCCACCGCCTTGCCGGTCGTGTCGAACGTGAGGCCGTGGTATGGACAGGTCACCGTGCCGGCGAAGTGGCACTTCCCCATGGCGAGGGAGGAGTTGCGGTGCGAACACCAGTTGGACAGGGCGGCGACCCGACCGTCCTTCCCCCGGAACAGCACGAGGTCGTCGCCGACCACCGTGCGGCGGACGGGCTTGCGCCGCGGCACCTTGCCGTCGGCCACGACCGGATACCAGTACTCCCGCAGACCCATCCGGGGGATGCGGTCCCGCAGCCCGAGCCGCACCCGCTGCCCTTGGCGGCTCACGCCGCCGTTGTCGGGGGGACACCCCCCATCCCCCGGGTCGGCCGGCGGCTCAGCCACGGGGACGTCAGCCGGCGTGCTCCGGGTCTCCGACACGGTCATCGGGGCCTCCCATCACTTGAGGGCACTGGCTGCGATACGCGATATCCTTCGAGGGCGTGGCTCCGACAACCGACCTCAACCGGCTGCGACACCGCTCGATGGCCGATGCGGTGGCGTCGAGCCTGCGCCGCATGATCCTCACCGGCGAGCTCGAGTCGGGCCGGCGCGTCACGCAGGACGAGCTGGCCAAGATGCTCGGCGTGAGCACCATGCCGGTGCGGGAGGCGCTGCTCCGGCTGGTGGCCGAGGGAATGATCTCCGCCGCCGCCAACCGGTCCTTCAGCGTCGTCAGCACCACCCTCGATGACATCCGCGACATCTTCTGGACGCACTCGGTCCTGGCCGGCGAACTCACCCGCCGGGCCTGCGAGCGCTCCACCGACGAGCTGATCGACCAGCTGCGGGACGCCCGGGAGGACTACCTGGAGGCGCTGGCCGCCGGGCAACAGGAGCGGATGCAGGAGGCCAACTGGCGCTTCCACAAGGCGATCAATTCCGCCGCCGCCGCCCCCAAGCTGCTGCTGGTGCTGCGCACCACGCTGCGCTTCTTCCCCGACTTCCGCGACGACGTCCCCGGCTGGCCGGAGCTGGCCGGCCGCTGGCACCGCCACGTCCTGGACGCCTTCCTGCAAGGCCGGCCCGACGAGGCCCGCCAAGCGGCGGAAGCCCATGTGCGGGAGGCCGGGGAGATCCTGGTGGCTCACGCCCGCTCGCTCGGCCTGTGGAACGACGCCGAGACCGGCAACGGGGCGGCCGCGGGCGAACCCGTGGCCCTCGGCGCCAAGGCTTCGAAGCGAGCCAAGCGCTGACATCTCAGGCCCCCGCCGCCACGGCCGGGGTGACGGGCTCGGCACCGAGGTAGTGGCTGAGCACCGACTCGTTCTCGAGCTCGGAGGGCTGACCGGCGAAGGTGACCCGGCCCCGGTTGAGGATGAAGGCATAGTCGGCGACGCCGAGCACCTTGGGGATGTACTGCTCGACCAGCAGCAGTGACGACCCTTCGGCCGCCATCCGCAGCAGGAAGGCGAAGATGTCGTTGACGATGGCCGGGGCGAGGCCCATCGACACCTCGTCGAGGAGCACGACCCGGGGCTGGCGGATGTAGGCCCGGGCCAGGGCCAGCATCTGCTGCTCCCCGCCACTCATCGTCCCGGCGGTCTGACCGATCCGCTCACCCAGACGGGGGAAGGCGTCGACGGCCCGTTCGACGGCCTCGGCCTCGGTGCCGGGTGCGGCGAACATCACCAGGTTCTCCCGCACCGACAGGCTGCGGAAGATGCCGCGGCCCTCGGGAATGTGGCAGATGCCCTTCCTGACGAGATCGTGGGCGGGGCGGCCGGCGTGGTCCTCGCCGTCGAGCTCGAGGCGGCCCTGCCATGGCGCCAGCGCGCCGCAGGCCACCCGGAGCAGCGTCGTCTTGCCCGCGCCGTTGGGCCCGATGAGGGCCACGATGGAGCCGTCGGGCACAGCCAGGGTGACGTCGCGCAGGACGGGCACCTGGCCGTAGCCGGCGTGGATTCCCCGGAGGGCGAACATCAGGCGCGCTCCCCAGCTGCCCTGGCCGGCGCAAGCTCCGCCAAGCCGTCTTCCTCGCCGAGATAGGCGGAGCGGACGATCGGGCTCCGGCGGGTGGCCTCGGGGGTGCCTTCGAAGATGAGGCGGCCGAAGTCGAGGACGTAGAGATAGTCGGAGATCGACATGACGAGGTCCATGTCGTGCTCCACCAGGAGGATGC
>JAUZEX010000184.1 GCA_030838815.1 Actinomycetota bacterium | reverse complement strand
GTGCTGCGCTGCATCGGCGACCGGGTCAGCATGATGCCGAACAGGAACAGCACGATGACGGCGCCGATGTAGATGAGCACCTGGACGATCCCGAGGAACTCGGCCTGGAGAATGATGTACTGGGCCGCCACCCCGGCCAGCACGACGACCAGGGCCAGGGCGGCGTGGACGATGTTCTTCATCGTCACGACGCCGATGGCCGCCACCGCCATGACGATGGCGATGATCCCGAAGGCGACGTTCTGGGCTGCGGCCTCGCCGAGAATGACAGGCACTACTTCTTCCCCTTGACCTCGGCGCCGACCTCGAGCGACTCAGGCGGGTTGACGGTCTCCATCCACTCGCCGAGCTTCTCCTTGTCGTGGAGGAGCGCCCCGATGCGGGGCTCGGAGTACTCGTACTCCGGGCTCCAGAAGAGGGCGTCGAAGGGGCAGACCTCGACACAGATGCCGCAGTACATGCACAGGGCGTAGTCGATGTCGAAGCGGTCGAGGATGCTGACCGTGCGGTCACGGCCCCCGGCCCGGCGGGGCGGGCGCTTCTCCTTGTGGCCCTCGATGTAGATGCACCAGTCGGGGCACTGCCGGGCGCAGAGCATGCAGACCGTGCAGTTCTCCTCCTTGAGGGCGATGACGCCCCGGGCCCGGCCCGGCGGGTCCTCGCGCTCGTGGGGGTACTGCACGGTCACGGCCGGCTTCATCATCGTCCGGAAGGTCACCCCGAGACCGGAGATGACGCCGGGGAGCTTCGGTTTCTTCGCCATCAGAAGGCCACCTTGAAGATGCCCGTGGCGAGGATGTTCACGAGCGACAGCGGGATGAGGTACTTCCAGGCGATCGCCTGCAACTGGTCCTCGCGGAACCGGGGGTAGGTGAAGCGCACCCAGAAGATCAGGAACGAGACGATCATGATCTTGGTGAAGAGCACGATCGGGCCGAAGACGTCGGCCAGGGTGCCGTGCACGTGGGGGATCGACCAGCCGCCGAGGAAGAGGGTGGCGGCGATGCCGGCGAAGGCGAAGGCCGTCCCGAACTCGCCCATGAAGAAGAACAGGAACCGGAACCCGGTGTACTCGACCATGTAGCCGGCGACCAGCTCGCTCTCGGCCACCGGCATGTCGAACGGGGTCTGGGTGAGCTCGGCCTGGGCGGCAACGAGGAAGATCACGAACCCCAGGCCCTGGGTGAGGATCAGCGGGAAGCCGAGCCCGTTCCAGCCGAACAGGCTCCCGTCCTGCTGGAAGTGGACGATCCCCTGCAGGCTCATGGTGCCGGCCTGGATGACCACGCCGACCACGGCCAGGACGAGGGGCAGCTCGTAGGCGATCAGCTGCGCGGCGGCCCGTAGCGCCCCGAGCAGCGCGTACTTGTTGGCGCTGCCCCAGCCGGCCATGAGCACGCCGATGACCGACAGCGACGACACCGCCAGGGCGTAGAACACCCCGACGTTGAGGTCGGCGACGACGAGGCGGGGGCCGGCGGGCACCACGATGTAGAGGAGGAACGTCGAGATGAGGACGACCACCGGGGCGGCCATGAACACCCGCCGATCGGCCTCGGCCGGGATGATGTCCTCCTTCTGGATGAACTTGATCCCGTCCCCGATGAGCTGGAACCAGCCGTGGAACCCGCCGGGGTCCATCGGGCCGAGCCGGCTCTGCATGTGGCTCATCATCTTGAGCAGGAAGACGTAGCCGAGGATGAGCGCCCCGGCCGGGATGATCGACAGCACGACCACGGTCTTCAGGGCCACGATCGCCCCCCAGGGGGCGTCGATCGCCAGAGGGAGGTGGACGGGCAGGGTCACCGGTCGATGTCTCCCAGGATGAAGTAGAGGCTGGCCAGGATCGTGATGATGTCGGGAACGTACACACCCTTGAGCAGCCAGGGGAGGATGGACACGTTGGAGAAGCTGGCCGAACGGATCTTGGTCCGGAACGGACCGGTGGCGCCCTTGGAGATGAGGTAGTAGCCCATCTCGCCGAGGGGGTTCTCGGTGTTGACCCAGACCTCGCCCTCGGGGACCTTGATGATGCGGGGGACCTTGGCCATGACCGGGCCCGCCGGCAGCCCGTCCAGCATCTGCAGGACCATGCGGACCGACTCCCGCGTCTCTTGCATCCGGACCCAGTAGCGGGCGAAGGAGTCGCCGTCGGGGTGGGTCCACACCCTCCAGTCGAGGTCGCGGTAAACGAGGTAGGGCGGGCCGTCGCGCCGGAGGTCCCAGTCGACGCCGGACGCCCGCAGGTTCGACCCCGACACGCCGTAGGCGGCGCCGACGCCGGCCGGGATGACCCCGACGCCCCGGGTCCGGATCTCGAAGATCTCGTTGCCAGCGACCAGTCCTTCGAACTCGTCGACCGAGTCGAGCATCTTCTTCATGACCCGCCGGGTCTCGTCGATCCAGCCCGAGGGGAGGTCGACCTTGATGCCGCCGATCCGGTTGAAGTTGGGGTGGAACCGACCGCCGGTGGCCGCCTCGATGAGGTTGAGGACGTGCTCCCGGTCGCGGAAGCCGTAGAAGGCGGGCGTGATGGCCCCCACCTGCAGTGCCATCTCGCCGAGGAACAGCACGAAGGTGGCGATCCGGGACAGCTCGGTCAGGATCGTCCGGATGTACTCCGCCCGGGGCGGCGCCTCGACGCCCATGAGCAGCTCGGCGCCGTGGATGAACGGCACCTCGTTGGCGAAGCTCGACAGCCAGTCGATCCGGTTGATCAGGGTGGTGATCTGGGGGTAGGTCCGGAACTCGGTGAGCTTCTCGTAGCCCCGGTGCATGTAGCCGATGACCGGGTCGGCGGAGACGACCC
>JAUZEX010000144.1 GCA_030838815.1 Actinomycetota bacterium | reverse complement strand
GCTCCTTTGGGCCGGGGCCGGTCCCGCAGGTACATGTTCATCGGCGACGTGAACATGTGGCGCAGCTTCGTGGTCGGCAGCAGCACCAGGAACGTCAAAAAGCCGGCGAAGTGGAGCCCCCACGCGGCCCGGTGCACCCGGGACAGGGCGGTGGCCGAGAGCCCGTCGAACGCGGCCGACAGCGGCCAGCCGACGATCGACCACTTCTCGAACGTGGGCCGCCCCACCAGCGCGATCCTGAGGCCTTCGACGAGGAAGCCGCTGATCCCGATGAGGAGGAACACGCCGAGGATGAGGGCGTCCTCCGGCTTGGTCTTCGTCCAGATCCGGTACGGCGGCCAGATGTAGCGGCGCCCGATGGCCCAGACGATGCCGGTCAGGAAGGCGACACCGGCCAGGTCGGCGGTCAGCGAGTAGGCCATGTAGACGTCGCCGTGGAGGAACTTGAGGTCGGGCGGGAACTGGTGGTTGGCCTCGAGCAGCACCGTGGCGATGAAGAGCCAGATGAAGCCGAAGTACAGGAGCGAGTGCATGATGCCGGCGGCGGGATCGCGCAGCAGCGTCTGCATCCAGACCCCGGCCCGGAAGTCCTCGGCCCGCTTCTTGGCGTTGGCCTTGGTGGTGCGGCGATCGTCGGGCTGGCCCCGCTCCCAGTTCTTCACCCGGTCGGAGGCCAGCTTGCCGGTCACGACGGCCGTGACGGCCACGGCCAGATAGAACAGCACCTTCACGGCGCTCGGGATGTTGCCGAACACCTCTCGGCTGACGGGCGACTCGTCGTGCCAGCCGACGATGGACGGGGCGATCCCCGATCCGGCGAAGACGAGACCGGCCGCGACGCCGGTGGCCAGCACGATCTGGTGTGGCTTGGGCCGAGACATGGAAGGGAAGTCTAAGACGCGTCCTCCTGGCGCCCCGGGATCGGGGTCAGTCGAAGAGCGCCTTGCGGAGGTCGGCGCCGAGCTCGTCGAGCAGCTCCCGCCCCCGGTCGATGGCCCCGCCCATCCAGAAGAAGCCGTGGATCATCCCGTCCTCACGGCGGACGTCGGCCGGGATCCCGGCCTGTTCCAGCCGGGCGCCGTAGGCCTCTCCCTCGTCGCGCAGCGGGTCGTATTCGGCGGTGACGATGATCGCCGGGGGGAGGCCGTCGAGCTCCCCCATGAACATCGGCGAACAGTACGGCTCGGCGACCGCCTCCTCGCCGCAGCCCGCCAGGTAGTGGCCCTTGAACCACGACATCATCCCGTTGGTCAGGAGGTAGCCCTCGCCGTTCTCCTTGTAGGACGGGGTGTCCTGGTGGGCGAGGTCGGTCACGGGGTAGATCAGCACCTGGAGGGCGATATCGACCTCGTCCTCGTTGTCCCGGATGACCATGCAGGTCACGGTGGCCAGGTTGGCGCCGGCGCTGTCGCCCATGACCACCAGGCGCGCCCGGTCGATCCCGAAGTGCCGGCCGTTGGCGGCGATCCAGGTGGTGGCCACGTAGGCGTCGGTCACGGCCGCCGGATAGGGGTGCTCGGGGCCCAGGCGGTAGCCGACGGCGATCACGATGCACCCGGACCGGTTGGCCAGCGCCCGGCACACCGGCTCCACCAGGTCGATGCTGCCGGTGGAGAAGCCCCCTCCGTGGAAGTACAGGATGCCGGGGCGGGGCCCGTCTCCGTCCGATCCCGCCGGTGTGAAGATCCGCAGCGGGATGTCGCCCTCCGGCCCCATCGCCGCCGCGTCGACGACGGAGGCGACCTCCTCGGCCGGGATCATGAAACTGCCCAAGGTCTGGATGACCTGCCGGCCCTCTTCCAGCGAGAACGTCTCGAACGGCGGAAGCCCCATCGACTCCAAGCCGGTGATGATCGCCTGCGCCTGCGGATGCAGCGGCATGTTCCCTCGCCCCCCCGGGTCGTGATCAGTGCCGGGATCCTAGAACCCGCTGTCGCGGTCGAGCAGGCCGAGAGGCCGGGCCCGCCGTTCGGCCAGGCGGAAGGTGACGGCCGCCCGCCACGGCGACGGCCGTCGTGCCGGCGGGCAGGGCGAGGCCGGTGCCGTCGGAGGTGGTCGGGAAGGAGAGGCGGGCGCCGGCCGGGAAGAGGATCTCAGTGCGCCTCCAGCCATCACGTCAGCGGCATGGCCCGGGCGACGGGCTGGAGCGGGCCGGGCCCGAAGCGACGATCGGGCGGGCCCTCGCGGGTGTTTTCGCTCGTTACGGGCTTCGATCGGGCGCCTGATGAATGCATACCGCTCCGAGGTCGGCAACGGCCGGGGACACCAGGTGCTACTATGTAGCTCATGGAGCGGATCGGGGTGCGCGAGCTGAGGCAGCATGCCAGCCGCTACCTGGCCCGCGTCGCCAACGGCGAGCCGATCGAGGTGACGGACCGGGGCCGGCCGGTGGCGCGGTTGGTGCCGGTGCCGAGCGGCGAGAGCGCGCTGGCCGAGCTCATCGTGTCGGGCCGGCTGAAGTCGCCGGAGACCGACAGCGACCTCGAGGCACCGGAGGACTTCGGGATCGACGCCTCGGCCCGCCTGGCGGAGATGCGAGCCGAGGAGCGGTGAGCACGGCGGCCTCCGGGGCGGCCGCCACCTTGTACCTCGATTCCTCGGCACTGGTGAAGCTGGTGCAGGTGGAGCGGGAATCGGCTGCCCTGCGCCGCTATCTGCGCCGTCACCGGTCAGTCGTCCGGGCGACGTGTGCCCTGGCCCGCGTCGAGGTCGTGCGGGCCGTGGCTCCGGGGGGCGCCCGGGCCATGGCTCTCGCCCGCCGGCAGCTCTCCCGCTTCCACCAGATGGATCTCGATCGCGAACTCCTCGACCGGGCCGCCGGGCTGCCGGAGGCCGGTCTGCTCCGCAGCCTCGATGCCATCCATCTGGCCGCCGCCCAGACACTCCCTGGCCTCCGGGCAGTCGTGACCTACGACATCCGGATGCAGACCGCCGCCCGGGCGCTCGGCCTGCCCGTCGACGCGCCGACCTGAGCCCGGGAGTCTTTGCCCTGCCCTCATTCAAGGGCGGAACTGGGATTTGATGCTCGGTCAGATCCTCACGGGCGTCGAAGCCGAAGACGGTGACGTGCCGCTCCGAGCGGCATACCGCCCTGTGTCATGGGCGTTGAACGGCGCTCTGCGCCGGAACGCGCTGCGGGCGTGGACCCCCGAAGGGATCCACGCCCGCAGCCGTGCTGCTGGGTGAAGTGGTGCTA
>JAUZEX010000683.1 GCA_030838815.1 Actinomycetota bacterium | reverse complement strand
CTCGGCTACGAACGTCGCGACGTCGCCAGCACCCGGGAGATGCTGGCCGAGCTGGCGGACGGGCGCTGACCGACGACCGCCGCCTCCGTCGCGGGCCACAGGGCCGAGTCGTGCAGGAGGAAGCGCGCGATCTCCTCATCGGCCCGCGGTTCGTCGATGATGTACATGTGACCGGCCTCCGGCCACAGTCGCAGCTGCGCCCCGGGGATCTTCTCGGCCAGCACCAGCGCGTTGACCGGCGGCACCACGACGTCCTGCTCGCCGTGGACGACGAGGGTCGGGGCGGCGATCCGGCTGAGCCGCTCGTAGGCGTTGTGCGTCCCGGCGGCGGCCATCTGGTGCAGGTACGTGAGCGGCGCCACGGGCGAGCTCACGCGCCGGTCGACGTTGGCCACAATGCGGTCCGCGTGCAACCGGCGGGTCTTCTCGCCATGGGTGTAGGCAACGGCGGCCCATTCCGCCTCTTCCGGGCCCATGGCGCCGACCCGGGCGAAGAACGACCTCGCAGACTCTGTGGGCAGCCATGTGGCAAACCCGCCGCCGGTGCTGGCCCCGAGGACGAGGGCCTGCACCCGATCGGGATGCCGGAGGGCCAGCTCCTGCGCCACGCAGCTGCCGAGTGAGATGCCGTACACGTGGGCGCGCTGCTCGCCGGCGGCATCGAGGACGGCGACGGCGTCGCCCGCCATCTGCGTCACCGAGTAGGGCCAGGCCAGGCGGCTGCTGCGCCCGGTGTCGCGGTTGTCGAAGGTGATGACGCGGAAGGAGCGGGCCAGAATGGGGATCGTGGGCCACCACCCGTCCGCCGTCATCCCCTGTCCGGGGATGAGCAGCACGGCCGGTCCCTGACCGACGCTCTCCCAATGGAGCTTGACTGGTCCGTTCGTGGCGAAGGGCATCGGGGCCATCCTCTCGTTCAGGGAGGCGCCAGACGCGGCGGGTCCTCCTCGGGTCTCACTCCCATCAAACGGCGCCGATGGCGTTCCTCCGGCTGGCCTCTCGTACGGAAGACGCCGTCTTTCCGGTCGGTCCCCCTGTGCCTCGGGGCTCCGTAGCGTGAGTCCATGCTGACATCACCCTCGACCGACCGGAGATTCCCATGAGCGTCATCGTCACAGGAGCGGCCGGCCACGTCGGCCGCCTCGTCACGGAAGAACTGCTGGAGCGCCTGCCGCCGGAGGAGGTCGTCCTCGTCACCCGCCGTCCGAAGGCCCTGCGCCAGCTGAGTGCGCGCGGCATCGAGGTCCGCTACGGCGACTTCGACCACCCGGCAACGCTGCCCGACGCCTTCGCCGGCGGCCGCCGCATGCTCCTTGTCAGTACCGACACCATGGGTCGCCGGGTCCGCCAGCATCGCGCCGCCATCGACGCCGCGGCGGCGGCGGGGGTCGGCCATGTGGTGTTCACGTCCCATGTGAACCCCGTGGCCTGGAATCCGGCCGGCCCGGTCGCCCGGGAGCCGGGGGAGACGGAAGCGATGCTGCAGCGCAGCGAGCTGGCGTGGACGGTGCTGCGGTTCGGAAGCTTCGCCGAGCTGCAGCTGGCGCCCGCCGGGGTGGCGGCCACCAACCGCCAGCTGATCACGAACGCGGGCGACGGGCGCATCGTCCCCGTCTCGCGCCGGGACTGCGCCGTGGCGGCCGCCATCACCCTCACGACCGACGGCCACACCGGCCAGACCTACGAGATCACCGGCCCCGAGGCCCTGTCCGCCCGCGACCTGGCCGAGCTCTACGGCGACGTGAGCGGGCAGTCGGTGCAGGTCGTCCAGCTGAGCGACGCGATGCTCACCTGGTCGCTCGTCCGCGTCGGCACGCCGGTGCCGAACTCCCTGGCCATCACGGCCTTCGGCCGCGCCGTCCGTCGAGGCTACTTCGACGTGATCGACCAGGCCTACGAGCGCCTGACCGGACACCCGCCGATGGCGTTGCGGGACGTGCTCATCGCCCATCGCGGAGACCTGCTGGCCGCGGCGTGAGCGGTCAAGGCTCGAGCTCGCCGTCGAGGGGTATCCGGGCCAGGACTCGGGTTCCCTGCCCTGGAGGGCTGGTGGTCCGGATCGTCCCCCCGAGGGCCTCGACCCTGTCCCTCAGACCGACCAGTCCGGACCCACGGTCGGGATTGGCGCCGCCGATGCCGTCGTCGCGGATCGACACCTCGACGACGGCACTCTCGACTTTGAGCTCGACGTGCACCATCGAGGCCCGGGCGTGCTTCGCCGCGTTGCTGAGGCCCTCCGACACGACGTAGTAGGCGGCCACCTCGGCCCGTTCCGGGAGCCGCATCGGGCCGCCGATATCCAGCTGGACGGGTAGGCCGGCGCGGCGGGCCAGCGTCTTGAGCGCGGGCCCGATACCACCCCGGGACAGGACGGCCGGATGGATCCCCCGGGAGATCGCCTGGAGTTCCTCGGTGGCCCGGGCCAGGCCCTCGGCGGTCTGGCCCAACGCCACCTTCAGGTCGGCCATCTCGGAAGGGATCCCGGCCTCGGCCGTCCGCAAGGCCAGGGCGAGGGAAACGAGCCGCTGTTGGGTTCCATCGTGCAGGTCCCGTTCGATGCGGCGGCGGGTCTCGTCGGCCGCGGCCACGACCCGCGCCCGCGACGCCATGAGCTGCGCCCGGCTCTCCGTATTGACGATCGCCGTGCCGATGAGGGCGGTGAAGTCCACCAGGCGCGGTTCGGTGTCGGCGGGCAGCGGCTCGGTGAGCGATCCGATGGTGAGGGCGCCCCAGAGACGGCCATCGACGGCGATCGGGGTCGCCACCACCGAACGCACGCCGATCCGCCGCAGGCTCTCCGCCGCGGGGCCGGTAGCGCCGGTGTAATTGTCGTGGCGGGCGGCACGGCCGGTGCGCAGGACGGCCGCCACGGCGAAGAGGTGCTCGATCTTCCAGCGGCTTCCTACCGGGATCTGGTCGAGAGGCCCCCCGGTGCGGGCGACGACCGTCGCTTCGCCGTCGGCATCCAGGCGGGCCAGGAGGGTGCCGTCGGCGCCCAGGACGGCCCTGGCCTCCTCGGCGACGGCGGCGAAGACCTCGTCCGGCTCCGCTCCGCCGGCGACCAGCGTCGCCACCCGCCGCAACGCCGCCTGCTCGTCGGCCAGCAGGCGCAGATCGTCGCGGCTGGCTTCGACCATCGCCTGGGCCTGGCGCAGCCTTTCCTCGGCCCGTCGCCGCTCGGTCACGTCCCGGGCGGCGCAGAAGAGGAGACGCTCGTCCCGAAGGGGTTGGGTGTTCCACTGCAGCCAGCGGAAGGAGCCGTCGCGACACAGGGTGCGATTCTCGAACTGAACGATCTCCTCCCCGCCGCAGAGTCTCTCGACGACCTCGATTGAGGCCTCCAGGTCGTCAGGGTGGACGAAGTCGAGGAACGGTCGCGAGACCAGTTCTTCCTGCGAATAGCCGAGCGTCCGCACGACGGCCGGATTGACCCGTATGAACCTGCCATCGGCCCCCGCGAGGCAGAGCAGGTCCAGCGAGTGGTCGAAGATCAGCTTGGCGTAGCGCTCGGCCTTCCGGCGGCGCGCATGCCCGCTGGCCACGAGGGATACGATCAGCGCGGCGGCGAAGGGCCAGGTGAGGGCGAACCAGGGGAGCAACGACTGGAGCCCCGAGGCGGGGTCGGTCCCGACGGCGATCCGCCACGTCCGGCCCAGCGTCTCGAAGGTCACGCTGGCGTCCGGCGCCGAGTGCAATCCGCCCTCGAGACGCTCGCCGTCGAGGCTGACCGCGACGCGCTGCGGGTCGAGCCCCAGTTCGACGGTCAGCAGACCGCGGGGGAGGAACGCCACCAGGACACCCTGTCCCTCGGGTCCGTCACCGAACCGGGCCGCCTCGACGAGATAGACACCCGGACGGGTGCCGAGCGAGCCGACGTCGCTGGCCGTGACCGTCGAGAGCGATGTGCCGGAGCGGACGGCGTCGACGAGGCCGGCCCAGTCGGACACGTCCGTGCCCGGCACGAGCTCCGGCTGGATCCGGCTGCTGAAGGTGGCGACCAGATAGGACGGGCGTGACGGCGAGGGTTCGAGGTCGCCGGAGGCCGTTTGCCGGGTGATGGGCCTCCCCACCCGGCGCTCATAGGCGGCGCGTTCGGACCCGGCGACGTGCTGTACCCACATGCTGTCGACGAGGCCGACGCTCCCCGCCGTGCTGTTGGCCAGCTGGGCGAAGCGCGGCTGTTCCGCTCCGGGCTCGGCGGCCAGAGCGCTTCCGAGGGCGACGACGGCCGCTCGGGCCCGCCCGAGGACGCCCTGCGTGCGTACGCTCGTCACCTGCGCGGTGCGCTCGGCGGCCGACCTGCGGTCGCTGTCGATCGTCCGGCTCGTGATGAGGTAGCCGGACACGCTGAGCAGCACCATGACCGCGAACAGCGCGGGCCGGTACGGCAGGCGCCGGCTCGCCGCTCCTTTGATCATGGTTTCCCGCGCCGTCTAACGTCGCCGTGGTGCCCTACGGTCGTTGCCGGTCGCCGACGACGCGACGCCGCCACCGCGCTGTTCCCGTGATCTGGTTGTTTCTGCTGAGCGCCACGGGCTGCACGACCCACGGGGCGGGGCAGGGCGCCGGCGATGACGCGGTCGCCGTCGTGATCAAGGGGGTCGAGAACCCCTTCTTCGCCACGATGCGTGACGGCATCATGGCCGCGGCGCGGACGAACAAGACCCGACTGACGTTCTCCGCCGCGGGCGGGCTGCAGGACACGGCGGGCCAGGCCTCCGCCCTCGAGTCCCTGGGGGCCGAACGGCCGCGTTGCTACGTGGTGAACCCGATCAACGCCACGAATCTGCTCGAGCCGCTGTCGCACGTCGCCAAGGGCACGCCGATCGTCAACATCGATTCGCCGATCGACCCGCAGGCGGCGAAGGCGCTGGGGGTCAGGGTCACCGCCTACGTCGGAACCGACAACCTGGCCGCCGGGCGCCTGGCCGCCGATGCCATGGCCCGCTCGGTCGACGGCGGGGCCAGGGTGGCGGTCATCGGGGGGATCCCCGGCGACGCGACCAGCGAAGCCCGCATCCGGGGCTTCAGCGACGGTGCCCTGGGACGCTTCGCCGTGGCGCACATCGGCGCGGCGGACTTCGACCGCGGGCGAGCCATGCTGGCCGCCGAGGAGCTCCTCCGCTCCCGTCCGCCGGTCCGGGGCGTTTTCGCCGTCAACGACCAGATGGCGCTCGGAGCCGCCGACGCGGTGGCCGTCGCGGGCGAGGGCCGCTCCGTGGCCGTGATCGGCGTGGACGGCATCCCGGAGGCTCTCGACGCCGTCAAACGCGGCGCCTTGTCGGCCACCGTGGCGCAGTACCCGTCGGCTATGGGTCAGCTCGGTCTGGAGGCATGCCTGGCCACGCTCCGCGGGAAATCCGTCCCTGCCAACATCGTCGCTCCCGTCCAGGTCGTCACCAGGGAGAATGTGGATCGGGCCCAGGCCAAGTTCCCCCAGCCGGTGGAGCCCTACGACGATGTGGTGGCCGACCTGTTGAACTCCTGACACGATCCTCCCGGGCTGAAGCCCCTTGCATCAGAGCCGAGGCGGCGGCTCGCCAACAGCGCCCCTTCGTTCTCGGGCGAGACGGTTTTGACCTCGGTCGTTCGACGGATCAGTGGCCCAAGCCTCGGAGATGAGGCGGCCGGCGTGCATCACGCGGTCGCGCAGTTTTTTCTCACTGGGACAGGCGGGACTGTCACGTGTGACAGTCGTTCTGGCGCTCGGGCCGAGCCAGTGTGCAGCCCATGGCTCCGCGCCGGCTCCTCCCCGTGCTTCTACTGGCCATCGCCGTCCTCGGCTTCGCGGTCGGGAACTGGCGTGGGGCGCACCACCCCTCGGCCGTCAAGTCGTCGCCGCCGGTCGTGGGCTCGCCGGCGCCGCCGACGCCGCCCACGACATCGCCACCGGCGCCGGCCGCGCCGCCGGCGCCGACGGTGATGGACTCGCCGGACTGCCGGCCGCCGGCGCAGCACCCGGACCCGGTGGTGCTGGTCCACGGTACGTTCGCCACCACGTCGTGGGCGCTGGTGGGACCGGCGCTGGCCAGCAACGGCTACTGCGTCTTCACCTTCGACTACGGAAACCGGGGGACGGGCGAGATCGCGCAGTCGGCGCAGGAACTGGCCGACTTCGTGGACCGCCTGCTCGCCACCACGCAGGCGCAGCGCGTCTCGATCGTGGGCCACTCCGAGGGCGGGATGATGCCGCGCTACTACATCCGGTTCCTCGGCGGGGCGGCGAAGGTGGATGACCTCATCGGCCTCTCGCCGTCGAACCACGGAACACAGAGCCCGATGGTGCTCGTGGGGGCGGCGATGGGCTGCACCGCCTGCGCCGAGCAGGAGGCAGCCGGGTCGCCCTTCCTCGACCGGCTCAACGCCGGGGATGAGACCCCCGGGTCCGTCGACTACACGGTCATCCAGACCGCCTACGACGTGGTCGTCACCCCGTATGACTCCGCCTTCCTGCACGGGCCGGCGGACCGCGTCACCAACATCACGCTTCAGACCCGTTGCCCGGGCGACATCACCGGTCACCTGAACATCCCGACCGACCCCGTGGCGATGCAGTGGATCGAGAACGCGCTGGCACGGCCCGGACCGGCCGATCCGGCCTTCCAGCCCCGCTGCCAATGAGGGAGGGACGTCTTCGGCGGTAGGTTTGTCGTCGTGCCCATCAACACGCGCCACAAGCGCATCCCCGCGCCCGCCTTCGCCGTCGAGCGCTTCCGGCTCGGAAACGGTCTGCGGGTCGTGCTCATGCCCGACTCGTCGGCTCCGACCGTGGCCATCGCCGTGGTCTACGACGTCGGTTTCCGGTCCGAGCCGGAGGGGATGACCGGCTTCGCCCACCTCTTCGAGCACCTCATGTTCGAAGGCTCGGTGACCCTGGAGAAGGGCCAGCACGACAAGCTGGTGACCGGCAACGGCGGGGTCATGAACGGCAGTACCCGCTCCGATTACACCAACTACTTCGAGCAGCTCCCGTCCAACGCCCTCGAACTCGGTCTGTACCTCGAGGCCGACCGGATGCGGGGCCTGCGCCTCAGCGACGAGAACGTCCAGAACCAGATCGCGGTCGTCAAAGAGGAGATCAGGGTCAACGTCGTCAACCAGCCCTTCGGCGGATTCCCCTGGATCACCCTCCCGCCGGTGATGTTCAAGACGTTCGCCAACGCCCACAACGGCTACGGCAGCTTCGTCGACCTGGAGGCGGCCACCGTCGACCAGGCGACGGCGTTCTTCGACCAGTACTACGCCCCCGGCAACGCCACCCTCGTGGTGGCCGGCGACCTCGCCGTCGACCGGACGAGGGAGATGATCGAGCGGCACTTCGGCCCGATCCCGGCCCGGGCCGTCCCGCCCCTCGGGTCGTTCACAGAGCCGGTGCCGACCAAGGAGCGCCGGGCGGTCCACCACGACCCGCTGGCGCCGCTGGCGGCGGTGGCCGTCGGCTACCGGGTGCCCGACCCGATCAACCAGTGGGAGGAATACATGGCGTCGGCCGTCCTCACCGACCTGCTGGCCGACGGGACCGCCGCTCGCCTGTACCAGCGGCTGGTGAAGCGTGACCAGCTGGCCAGCCATGTCGGCGGGCTGCTGGGCACGTTCGGCGATCCGTTCGACGTGCGGGACCCGACCATGCTGCAGCTCATGGCCTACCACTCGGCCGACGGCGTGGACCCCATCCTGGACGCCATCGACGAGGAGGTGGCGGCGGTTGTCGCCGGCGGCGTCACCGAGGACGAGGTCGACCGTGTGGTGACCACCATGACGGCCCAGATCATCCGCCGCCTCGACGACATCATGCAGCGGGCGCTGGCCGCCGCCGTGCTGGAGCAGCAGCGGAGCCGGGCCGAGCTGCTGGGCGAGCTCCCCACCGTGTTGGCGGCGGTGACGCCCGACGACATCACCCGGGTGGCGGGCCAATGGATGAAGCCGAGCAGCCGGGCCGTGCTCGAGGTCGTGCCCGGAGGTGGGGAGTGACCCTCGTCGTCGCCCCCATCCCGGCCGCCGTGCCGAAGGTCGGCCCGTTCCGGCCCGCCAAGCTGCCGGCGGTGGACGAGCGCACGCTGGCGGGCGGGCTGCGGGTTCTGGCCGTCCGCACCCGGGGCATCCCGATGGTCCAGGCCCGCCTGGTGCTGCCGGCGCCGCGCCCCGGGGCGACGCCGGCCGACAGGGCCAAGCAGCTGGTGCTGGCCGAAACGCTGCTGTCCGGGACCGGGCACCGGGACAGCGTGGAGGTGGCGGAGGCGCTGCAACGCATGGGTGGCACGCTGCACGCCTCCATCGAC
>JAUZEX010000118.1 GCA_030838815.1 Actinomycetota bacterium | reverse complement strand
GAGCCGCTCGGCGGACAGGACGATGTGGGCTGTGCGGCCCGGCGGGGTCGACTTGCAGGCGTTGGAGATGAGGTTCTGGAACACCCGGCTCAGCTGGTTCGGTTCGGCGTGGACGATCGGGAGTTCGTGAACCTGGATCCTCGCCCCCGTGCGGACGATCTCGGCGTCGAGGTGGATCAGGGTCCGCTCGAGGAGGACCCCGCAGTCGACCCGCATGAGCGGAGAGTCCGCCCAGGTCGCCTCTCCGTGTTCCAGCGCGGCGTCGATGAGGTTGGCCATGTCACCGGCTGCGCCCATGATCATGGCCAGGAAACGCTGCGACGTCTCGTCGAGCGCGGCCCCTTCACGCCGGGCCAAGAGCTGGGCGAACCCGGTGATGGCCTGCAGCGGGGCCCGCAGATCGTGGGCGGCATCGGCGGCGAAGCGGGTCAGCGCCATGTCGTGGACGGCCAGGCTGTCCAAGCGCCGCTCCAACTGACCCCGCTCCCGGGCCAGGTCGTCGGCGCGGTCGGTGTGGTCGGTGACGTCGTGGGTGAGAGCGTGGATCTCGGTCACATGATCGGCGCCGACCAACAACTTCCGGGCCATGGTTTCGACGGTCGGCACGGCGCCGTCGTGGGGACGGGGGCGGAGGCGGTAGACGTGCGTGGACGACGCTCCCCGGCCGATCGTTCCCCACCATGTCGCGAAGGAGGCGAGGTCGTCGGGATGGACGAACTCGTGCCAGCGTTGACCTTCGACCTGCCAGGGCGGCCGTCCGAGGAGCATCCCGACGGCCGGTGAGGCGCTGCTCACCACGCCGTTCTCGGCGTGGCGCGTGAGCAGATAGCCGCTCTCGTCGTAGAGCAGGCGGGAGGACCGCCGGTCGACGGGCGGCCGGCCGGGCAGGGTTCCGTTGTCATGAATGGGGCCGGAAGGCGCCATTTCGCCCACCACCTTTCCTCGTCAGGCCGCCACTCCCGGGCCGCTGAGACTGGGCGTCGTCGTCCCGAGACGGGACCGCAACCACGTCCAGGAGTCGTCGACGATGGTGGCGAGGTTCAGAAGGGTGGGGGTCCACCCGAGTTCGGCTTCGGCCCGGACGATGGACGCCACCAGCACGGCAGGCTCCCGATCGCGGCTCGGGGCATCGAGGGTCGGGATGGCCTTCCCGGTCACCGACCGGGCGACCTCGAGGACATGGTGGACCGAGTGTCCGACGCCGCTGCCGATGTTGTAGACGCGGTGCCCCGGCTGGACCGTGGCGTCGAGGGCGGCCAGGTAGGCCCGGGCGACGTCGACGACATGGACGTAGTCGCGAACGGTGGTTCCGTCCGGTGTGGCGTGGTCGCGGCCGAAGACCGGCACCGCGTCCCGGACTCCGGCCGCCACCTCGAGGGCAACCGGGATCAGGTGGGTTTCGGGGTGGTGCCATTCGCCCAGCGGCCCGCAGGCCCCGGCGACATTGAAGGAGCGCAGGCTGACGGCACCGAGGCCGGTGGCCCCGGCCTGAAAGCCGATCGCCTCTTCGACGAACAGCTTGGCCGCGACGTAGGGATTGGCCGGACGGGTCGGATCCGCCTCGGTCACCGGCCCCGGTCCCGGCTGGCTGTACACGGCCGCCGTCGAGGAGTGGACCAGGCGCTTCACGCCGTGGAGCTCCATGGCGTGGAGGAGGTTGAGCGCCGTGGTGACGTCGGACCGCAGGGAACGGACGGGTCGGCGGATGGACGCACCGACGGGGAAGAAGCTGGCGAGGTCCAGGACGGCGTCGTAGCCACCGCTGAAGACGAGGGACATCGACGCCTCGTCGGTGATGTCGGCCGGTACGAAGCGGGCCTCGGACTGGACCGCCCAGGCGTTGCCGGTCGACAGGTTGTCGCAGATGGTGACGTCGTGGCCGGCCTCGTTGAGGTGGGCCACCACCACGCTGCCGAGGAACCCGGCCCCGCCGACCACGAGCAGCTTCAGACCCGTCATGTGCGGAACACGTATCCGGCGTTGCGGACGGTGTGGATCACCCGAGCGCCGTGCTCTTCGAGCTTGCGGCGCAGGGCGCTGACGTGGACCTCGACGACGTTGAGGTCGTACTGCTCGAAGCCCCACACGTTGGTGAGGAGCTGGAGCTTCGACAGCACCATGCCCGGATGGCGGCACATCTCGACGAGGAGCGCGAACTCCCGGTGGGTCAGGTCGATCGCCTGGCCGTCCCGCACGACGCTGTGGGCGTCGGCGTCGATGCGGAGATCGCCGAGTTCGAAGACGGTCCGGCCTTCGCGTCCGGTGCGGCGCAGCACGGCGCGCATCCGGGCGACCAGCTCGGCCATGACGAAGGGCTTGACGATGTAGTCGTCGCCACCGACGTCGTAGGCGGCCAGGACGTCCTCGATGGCCGTGGCCGAGGTGAGGAAGAGGAGGGGGAAGTCGTCAGTGCCTTTTAACCGGCGGGCAACGGTGATCCCGTCGACCCCGTCACCGAGGCGCATGTCGATGAGGGCGATGTCGGGCTTGAACGTCGCCGCGGCGCGCTCGACCCGGGTCCCGTCCGGTTCGGCGTGGACCTCGAAGCCGGAGCCGGCGAGGGCGGCCGACAGCACCTCCCGGGTGAGGGGGTCGTCCTCGACGAGGAGCACCCGCAACCCGCGGTCGGAATCGAGCGTCTTCATCGTGCGGTCCCTTCGGATGTTCGATCTGACGGGCGAGCGAAATGCTCTACACGTGCTTCAGCGCAGCGTGGTCCCCGTTCCTGAAGCGATCCTGAAGTGGTGCTGGGTTGCACCTGAACAGACCGATGCTTCTCGGAGCAAAGGGACAAAGCGGATCATGTGCGCCGACCTCTCGGTCTCATCCATCGTGATGAGGGACACGCGACCGGGGTCTGGAGAAGCGCTGTCGCCACAGAACTTTCCTGTGCGACCAAGGCGAGCATACACCAACCTGAAGATCGCCTGTTCACGGCCCGAAGGCTCCCTCAACACTGAGGGAGCCTTCGGGGTAGCGGTGGCCTGGACTCAGTGCTCAGGCGGCAGTCTTCTTCTTGCCGAACCGGAGGGCCGCGGCGCCGAGCATCAGCGCGATGGCCCCGGTGAGGAGCGTCGTGTTGATCGGCGCGCCCGTCCTGGGAAGTTCTGCCACCG
>JAUZEX010000097.1 GCA_030838815.1 Actinomycetota bacterium | reverse complement strand
AATCGACCGGCTCCGTCCGGAGAACGAGCCGCCCGGCCTCCATGGCGGCGAAGTTCACCAGGATGTCCACGGTCCGCTCCAGGCGTTCCGACGACTCGAGGATCCCGTCGAGGAAGGCCCGGCGCTTCTCGGGTGGCAGCTGGCGGTTCGGCGCCATCTGCTGGTCGCGCCGCAGCATCTCGGCGTATCCCTTGATCGGCGTGAGGGGGGTGCGCAGTTCGTGGGAGATGTTGGACAGGAACTCGGTCTTGGCCCGTTCGATCTCGAGCTCCCGGCGCATGTCCCGCATGACGTAGACGGCGCCGAGCACCCCGCCCTGCTCGCTGCGGATCGGCGCCCCCGACAGGGCCACCGGGAGCAGCCCGTCCCGGTTCTGGACCATGCCCACCGCCGACCAGGCCTCGAAGTTGGGCAGCTCGAACCGGTCGGCCAGGGAGTTGCCGCTGCGGTCCTCGGCCCGGATGACGGCCGCCACCGGCTTGCCCATCTCCCGGGTGGCCCGCACCCCCAGCATGGCCTCGGCGGCGGGGTTCATCATGGCCACCAGCCCGAGGGGGTCGGCGGCCACCAGGGCGTCGGTCATGGAGTTGAGGACGGCCTCCATCTGGGCCGCCCCCTCCCGCAACTCCGACGCCATCCGCTCGATCGAACCGGCCATCTCGTCGAAGGAGGCCCCGAGGAGGCCGATCTCGTCGGCGCTGCGCAGCCCGGACCGGACCGAGAGGTCGCCCCGGCTGATCTGGGAGGCGGTGAGGGCCAGCTTGCGCAGCGGCGCCCCCAGCCGGCTGCCGGCGGCGGCGGCCAGAGCCAGCGCCAGGGCGGCCGAGGCCAGGGCCACGAAGAACAGCTTGTGGAAGAGGTCGGCCCGGGTGCTGTCGATGACGCTGCCCTCGACCGTGACCGCCAGCGCCGCCCGGGGGGCCCGGCCGCTGCCGTTGCCCTTCACCTGGATGGGGGCGATGGCCAGGAAGGTGTTGCGCTTGTCGAAGACGCCCTTCTCCGCCGGGCTCCTCCCGGCCACGAACACGTCGTCGACCAGCTTCTCTCCCGCCCTGCCGTCGAGGAGGTCGGTCGGGACCTTGGCCGTCTCCTTCGGAAGGGTGGTGGCCAGCAGCCGGATCGAGGTGACGATCGACAGGTTGGTGGTCTTGATGCGGTCGCCGATCTCGCCCTTGAGGTAGTTGTCGTCGATGAAGAACCCGGCCACGATCGTGCCGTAGACCTTCTGCACCCCGCGGTCGTCGGGGAATTTGACGAAGTCGACGCCGAGAGCCACGAGCCCGGCGTTGAGCGTCGGCTCGACGCCGGCCTGGGGCGACGCCAGCGAGGAGCTGTAGGCGTCGTGGATGGTGGGGCTGTCTTCCAGCTGGCTGATGACGCCGCCCCTGTTGTCGAGGTCGGTGGTGCGCGCCACCACGTGGCCCGTCGGGCCCAGGAAGGCCAGGAAGTCGACCTGGCTGAAGGCCCCCTTCAGCTGGTCGAGGAAGCCGTTGAGCGTGACCGTGTCCTCGGTCTTGACGGCGTTCTTCCCGACCTCGGCCAGCCCCAGGACCTTGGAGATGAAGCTGGCCTGGCCGACGGCGACGTCGGCCCGCTTGGTGACGAGGTTGGCCTCGATCTGGGCCCGCTCCTGGGCCCGGACCAGGGCTTGCTGGGAGACGCTGGACGTCAGCACCCGGGAGAGGACGCCGGACAGAACGAGTACGACGGTGACCAGCAGGATGGCGGCGGCGGCGGCGATCCGGGTGGCCAGCGACCGGCGGGCGGCCAGCCACAGCGCCAGGCCGATTCCGCAGCCGCCGAGGAAGCGCAGGAGGTTGCCGAAGGAGTCGAGGCTGCTCCGGAGCGAGATCTCGGCCACGACCAGAAGGGCCAGGGAACCGAGCAGCGCGGTGCGGGGCCATCGGGCCGTGACGCCCAGGCAGCCGAAGGCGAAGAAGACGATGGCGGCCAGCCGCAGCGTCGACAGCCAGGTCTCCTGCTGGTCGAGGCCGCCGTGGATGAGCGCGGCGCCGGCCAGCATCGTCGCCGCCCCGGCCAGGACCCCCCGGAACAAGCGGGTCACGCCGAGCAGGTCGGCGCGCAGGATGAGGACGAGGAGGAGGCTGGCCGCAGCCAGGAAGACCACGAGATCAGCCGCGAGAGAGACGATCGAGGTGGAGGTACTCACCCGCCCATCTGCTCCCTCGTTGTCGCTAAGCCACCGAGCCGGGCCCCCGGACAGCCGCCGATCCCCTGAGTAGGGCCTGAGAAAAGGCTACCGGAGGGCCGCGTCCGAACACGCGACCGTCGCGGGGGTTTGGGGCTTTCGCGGCTTTTGGGCACTTTCCCCGGAGGGTTAGGAATGGGGCGCCGTCGAAGCTCCGGGGAGGGCCACCTCGCTGCCGCCGAGGCGGTGGAGGGCGGTGAGGGCGTCGGCCAGTGTCTTCACCGGAATGATCTCCATCTTGCCGGCGAAGGTCTTGGCCTCCTTCTCCTCGTCGGGCGGGACGAGGAAGGCGATGGCCCCCGCCCTGCGGGCCGTCACGGTCTTCTGGGCCACGCCCCCGACCGGCCCGACAGTGCCGTCGGCGTCGATCGTGCCCGTCACGGCCACGTTGCGGCCGCCGGTCAGCTCGCCCTCGGTCAGATCGTCGATCAGGGCGAGGGTGAAGGCCAGCCCGGCCGACGGGCCGCCGACCAGGCCCGTCTCGATGCTGACGTCGACCGGGAAGTCGTACTTCAGGTCGTTGGTCTGGAGCGACACGCCGATGCGGGCCGCCCCGTCGGGCCCGGCGATCGACTTCAGCGTGACCGTCTTGTCGGCGGTCCCCCGCTTGTAGCCGATGGCGATCTCGTCCCCCGGCTTGTGCTGGCGGACCTTGGTCACGACCTGGTCGTGGAGGGTCACGGCCTCGCCGTCGACCGCCGTGATCACGTCTTCGACCTGGAGCTTCCCGTCGGCCGGGTCACCTGCGTTCACCGCCGTGACCAGGGCCCCATCACCTTTGACCGACACGCGGTAGCCGAGCCGCTCCAGCGCCACCTTCGTAGCCGTCAGCTTCGAATCGGTCATGGCCTGGATGTTCTGCTGGCGGACCGCGGTCTTCGGGGCTCCGCCGGTGATCGTCTTCTCCGGGACGACCTGGACCTCTTTGTCGAGCCAGCCCTCGAGCGCCTCGAAGACGTTGACCTGGCCGGCCAGCGACACGGTGGTGAAGAGGATCTTCCCCTTGGGCGGGTAGATCTTCGCCCCGTCGCCTTTGACCTTGATGAGCTCGGCCACCCCGCGGGCCTCACCGGGCGAGATCAGGTAGTAGGGCACCTGGATGAGCAGCCCGGCGAAGATCGGGACGACGAGGAGCAGCACCCCGAGGGCGATGAGGAACTTGCGGTTCCGCCACGACCAGGGGGCGGTCGGGGGCGGAGGAGGAGGCGGGGGCGCGGCCGGGCCCTGGAGAGGCCCCCACCCGCCGCCGCCGGAGCTTTCCCCGATCGGTCCAGTGCTCTCGTCGATGTCGCCCACCGCCCCGGAAGTCAGCCGCCGAGACTACCGGTCAGACCGGCGTCGACGACACGAAGACGGCCCGGACCACGTAGCGCTGGATGGCCTGGTGCGGAGGATGGCAGGCGAACAGGGTCAGCGTGGCGTCGTGGGTCGGGTCGACGATGTGGACGTCCTTCGGGGTGACGATCTGGTGGTCGGTGACCCTGTAGGTGAAGGTGCCGTTGTCCATCTTGAAGATGATCTCGTCGCCGGGGACCAACTCGTTGATCCGGAGGAACGG
>JAUZEX010000093.1 GCA_030838815.1 Actinomycetota bacterium | reverse complement strand
GCCGGCGTGCCGGCCGGGGCGGTGGCCGGCACCGTCGTCGTGGCCTACAACGACGAGGCCGGCCTCGACGAGGCGTTCGCCCGGCACGGCCCGCAGGTGGCGGCGGTGATCGTGGAGGGCGTGGCCGCCAACATGGGCCTCGTCCCGCCGGCCGACGGCTTCCTCGCCGGCCTCCGGCGCCGCTGCTCCGAAACCGGTGCGCTCCTGATCATGGACGAGGTCATCACCGGGTTCCGCCTCGGCGACGACGGCGCCCAGGGCCGCTACGGCATCGAGCCCGACCTCTCCTGCTTCGGCAAGGTGCTCGGCGGCGGCCTGCCGCTGGCCGCCTTCGGGGGCCGGGCCGAGATCATGGATCATCTCGCCCCGCTCGGGCCCGTCTACCAGGCCGGCACCCTGTCCGGGAACCCGCTGGCGACGGCGGCCGGCCTGGCGGTCCTCAGCCGGCTCGACGCCGCCGCCTACGCCAAGCTCGAGGCGACCGCCGCCACCTTGGCCGACGGCCTGCGCGTCGCCCTGGCCGGCGCCGGCGTGGCCGCCCAGGTACCCCGGGTCGGCCCCCTGGTCGGGCTCTTCTTCTCCGACGTCGCCGTGGTCGACTACGCCTCGGCCCAGGGCGCCGACGGGAAGCGCTACGCCCGCTTCTTCCACGAGATGCTCGATCGGGGCGTCTACCTGGCGCCGAGCCCGTTCGAGGCGCTGTTCCCCAGCCTCGCCCACGGTCCCGCCGACATCGAGGCCATCGTCAGCGCGGCGACCGAGGCCGCCGCAGCGGTGGCCGCCGCCGGCTAAGACGGGCTAGCGGCCGCCGCCGCTGCGGCGGCGGACCTTGTCGATGGCGAAGAGCAGGCCGACGAAGACGAAGCACATGAAGGCGAAGGCCATGAACGCCAGGTCGCCGTCATGGGAGGCGTCGATGAGCTGCTGGGCCAGTACGGGCACGGTGCTCCTTGGGCTCAGGCGGGGGCCGGGACAGGCTCGAGGCCGGCGGCCTTGGCCGCCTGCTCGGCCCGCTCCATGGTGTGCATGACGTAGAGGCTCAGGGCGAACAGGAGCCCGAAGGCAGTCGACATGACAAGCGGCGGATTCCGCATGGCGCCGAGGTCCCGCTCCAGGACGACGTACTTGGCCGGCTTGGCCGGGTCGGCCGCCGGAGGCGGCGGCGCCCCGCCGGGCAACACGTCGACCTTCTTCGCCCCCTGGATCTGCATGACCGAGTGCAGCGGCCGGTGGCGGAAGAAGGACTCGCTGCCACCGCCGACCTTCTCGGCGTTGACCACGACGTAGTCCGTGGCGGCCGTGTAGAGCTGGAACTTGCCGGCCTCAGCCGTCACGGCGGCGTCGACGGTGGCCTTGATCTCGCCCTGGGCGGCGGAGTCGAGCGGCACGCCGTCCTTCTCGATGGTGCGGGCCTGGGGCGTCTTGGCCTGGGCCGGATTCTCGACGACCTCCTTCACCACCCAGTGGGGGGGAGGGCCGTGGAGGGCGTTGAGCGGCGTCAGGTTGGTGAACCAGATCAGCCCCAGGAGCGTCAGGAAGCCGCTGAGCGCTGCGAAGGCGATGAGGAACCCGAGTCGGCTGCCGACGTTGGTGGCCAGGAGAAGGTAGATCGATCCGCAGAAGAGGCCCACGGCGAAGACGACGATGAAGTATCCGCGCAGCCTCCCGATCAGATCGAGATGCTTTGTCGCCTCCGCGGCCAGGATCCCGAGACCCATGTTCTTTCCTTCCTACAGACCGCGCTCGTAGAGGACGATCTCGTCGATCTGGCGGGCCGAAAGTTCCTGCCCGAAGCCCGGCATCCGGCCCGACCCGATGCCCTGGGTCCCGTAGGGCTTCTGGAAGTCCGAGCCCGTGGTCACGAACTCGACGTGCTTGGCCACGCCGCCTCCCAGCGGCGGGAACTGCCGCAACGTCACCCCGTTGGTCAGGTTGGGGCCGAAGGCCCCGCCGCCGCCCATGATCTGCGGCTGGCCGTAGGACCAGCCCTTGGTGTGGCAGCGGGCGCAGGCGGCCATGAACAGCGCCTGGCCCTCGGAGATCCCGGGGTTGTCCTTCATGATCTTGTCGGCCCGTTCGGTGTTGCGCTTCATCGCCTCTTCGGGCTTGAGCTGGATCGACTCCAAGAAGTTGACCAAGTCGTCGATCGGCTGCTCGGGCAGCGGGCCACCGCCGGGCAGACCCCAGGCCGGCATGGGCGTACCCGGCCGTCCGTAGGTGATGATCTGGGCCACCTCGTCGCGGCTGAAGCGGAGGAGCACGTCGTTGAGCGGCGGTGCCGTCCAGGAGACCGTCTTGGCCAGTTCGCCGGGCTGCGTCGGCTGGAGCAGGAAGGTCGCCGCCCCGCCTTCACCCTTGGCGCCATGACACCGGGCGCACTCCAGGTTGAGGACCTCGCTGGGCGGCACGGTGCCGGCCACGGCGAAGCGGAGCATTCCCCGTTCCTCCGAGTCGTGCAGGAAATCCTTGTCCATCTTGGTCTGCCGGTTGGGCTCCAGCAGCCAGTAGGCCGGCAGGGCGGCCGCCAGCACGGCCGAGAAGATGACG
>JAUZEX010000084.1 GCA_030838815.1 Actinomycetota bacterium | reverse complement strand
CGGGCCCATTCTGCGGTCGGCGGCCAAGCGGGCGCTCAAGTGGGTGGAACGGGCGCTGCGGGCGGCAGAGGCCGGGGATCCCCTTCCCCCGCCGCCGAAGCGGCCGGGGCTGGCCCCGCCGACGGCGTTCGCCGCACCGCAGGCCGTGCTGCTGGCCACCGTCTGCGCCCTGACCGCCGCCGCCACCTACGGCAGCTCCCTGCTGAGCCAGAACGTCGACTACGTCGGGCGGTCGTTCGGAGCGTCCGACCGGGCGCTGGGGACGGCGCTGGCCATCTCCCGGGCCGGCGTCCTCATCGCCCTGGTGTCGAGCGCCATGGCCGACCGGCGTGGCCGGCGCATGCTCATGCTGGTCTCCTTCGCCGGTGTCTGCCTGGCCAACGGGGTGGCCGCCGCCGCCCCCAACCTGGCCGTGTTCACCGTCGGCCAGACACTGATGCGGGGGTTCGCCAACACCACGCTGATCGTGGCCGGCATCGCCGCCATCGAGGAGGCGCCCGATGGGGCACGGGCCTACTCGCTGGCCCTCCTCGGCCTGGCCGGCGGGTTCGGATACGCCTTCGGAGTCGTGCTCCTCCCGGTGTCGGACCTGGCCCGGGAGGCGTGGCGGATCTCGTTCGCCCTGTCGGCGGCGACGATCCTCCTGTTGCCCAGCTTCGCCCGCCAGCTGGCCGAGACGCAGCGCTACGCCGGCCTCGCCGCCCGGGACACCAAGCGCGGACGCCTCGGCGAGGTCTTCGACCCCTCGTACGGCGGGCGCTTCGGGGTCCTGGTCGTGTGCAGCTTCCTGTTCTCGATCTTCTCCGCTCCGGCGTCGCAGTTCACGAACCGCTACCTGGCCGACTCCCGGGGCTTCTCGGGGCTCGACATCACCGTCTTCCGGGCCATCACCCAGGGCTTCCCCGGGGTGGCCGGGGTCGTGATCGGAGGCCGCCTGGCCGAGACCCGGGGGCGGCGCCCGGTGGCGGCCACGGCCCTGTTCCTCGGCACGCTGGCCCAGATGGTCTTCTTCCTCTACGGCAGCGCCGCGCTGTGGCTCTCGTCGTCGGCGGCCATCGTGCTCGGCGGGATCGCCGCCCCCGCCCTGGGGGCGTTCAACGGCGAGATGTTCCCAACCGAGATCCGGGGCACGGCCAACGCCTTCCTGCTGGTGGCGGGCGTGGCCGGTTCGGCGGTCGGGCTCGTCCTGTCGGGCAGCCTGTCGGGCCGGATCGGGCTCGGGTCCGCCCTGGCCCTGACCGGGATCGCCTCCCTCGTGGCGTCGCTGTTCGTCCTGCGCCTGCCCGAGACCGCCGCCCGCTCCCTCGACGAGGTCAGCCCGTCCGAGGTGTGAACAGCCCGGCGGTCCGGGGATGTCCCCCGCGAAAACGTCCTGACCCCGGCACGCGGCTGCCGGGGTCAGAACGGGTTGGTTGGTTTGGGAAGGAGATCTATTGGACGCCCTGCGTTACGGAAGTGAAGGCAGGGCCGGAGCGCCCGGGATGGCCGGAATGCCGGGCAGGGCCGGCAGGCCGGGGAGCGTCGGGGTGCTGGGCAGGCCGGGCAGACCGGGGACCGGGCCGTCGATCGGCAGGGCCGGCAGGCCGGGAACGGCGGGCAGGGAGCCGAGGTCGGGAAGCCCGGGCAGGGCCGGAAGGGCCCCGAGGTCGGGCAGGGCCGGCATCGGCACACCGGGGACACCGGGAGCGGCCGGCAGGTCGGGCAGACCCGGTACGGTGCCGTCGATCGGCAGAGCCGGCAGACCGGGGACGGCCGGCAGCCCGCCCAGGTCGGGCACCCCCGGCAGGGCCGGGGTGGACGGCAGGGCCGGGAGCCCCGGCAGCCCGGGGACGGTCGGGGCGCTCGGAACGGTCGGGTTGGGGTTGTCGGCGGCGGAGCCGGCCCAGGCGGCCGCACCGGAGACGACGAGGGCCACCGCCGGGAGGACGGCGAGCACCTTCTTGGGCCGGAACTGAGAACGAAGCTGCATGACGTGTGCCTCCTACGAATACGCGGACGCGCGTTGCTACGAGCGGACTGACATTCGGATCACTTGCGGGCCGCGGGACCGCAGGGGGACCCGTCAACCGTTTCTTTGACTCACGCGCCCGCCTCTCCCAGGAGGCGGGACGCACCAACCAACCGAAAGACGTTGGCACTCAGTGCCGTATTCGCGCCGAATCGTGGAAAACGGAGATTTGTCCTGATCGGCAGGAATCGGCGACGGTCAGCGGGACCGCAGGGCCCAGGACCGCCGCCAGGCGGCCGCCTCGGGCCCGGTGATGGACGGCGTCGATCCCTCGGCCGCCCGGCGGCGGGCCGTCCACCAGTCGCTGGCTCGCTCGTCGGCCAGGACCGCCACCGTCCGCTCCAGTCGGGCGGCCAGACGGCGGGCGTCCTCCCCCGGGTCGGCGGAGATCGGCGTGCCGAACGTCACCGACACCTTGTGGGGCCGGGGCAGGCGCTGCCCCTTGGGCCACACCTGGCCGGTCCCCTCCAGGTAGACGGGCACCACCGGGCGCCCCGACCGCACGGCCAGGTAGGCGGCTCCGCCGCGGAACTCCTGGGCCCAGCCATCGGGGCTGCGGCCGCCCTCCGGGAAGATCAGGAGGTTCCACCCGTCGGACAGCAGGTCGGTGGCCACCACGGCCGAACGTCGGTTCACCTTCGTGCGCTCCACCGGCACGGCGCCGAAGGCCAGGGCGTGCAGCGTTCCCTTGGCCCGGCGGTCGAAGAAGTAGTCGGCGGCCGCCGCCACCACCGTCCTGTGCCGGAACCGCTCCGGCAGCAGCGACAGGAGCAGCCCGGTATCGAGGTGGCTGTGGTGGTTGGCGGCGAAGATCACCGGCGACTCGAGAGCGTCGAGCCGCTCCCGCCCGTCCACCGCCGGAGAGGCCAGGACGTGGACGGCCGGGCGGATGGCCAGGTCGACCAGCGCCGCTCTGGCCAGCCGGGCAGCCGGGGTGCGGGCCCAGGCGGTGTCGAAGTCGAGGCCCGTCCGGCTCGGCCGCGGGGGCCGGGGCACGGTGCCCGGCCACGTCGGCGCCCGGAGCGGGAAACCGCGCCGAGCCGTCACGACACGTCGGCCATCAGCAGCGGCGGTGAGTGCATATGGGTGATCGACGGGTCGCGGCCGACGACGTCGGACGCCATCTCCAGAGCGTCGCGCAACGTCGACGCCGGCTTGAACCCCAAGCGGCGCACCGCCTTCGGGTCGCCGCCGACGATGATCACGCCGCCGAGATGCTCGAGGGCATGGGCTCCCCAGTACCACATGTAGAACGGGTGGACGCCGTGGTAGGCGTAGCTCTTGCGGTACAGGTGGATGTACCAGGGGTCGGTGGCGAATCCCTCCTCGAACTTGGCCTCGATCTCGACCGGGTCGGTGGTCTCGGTCAGGACCTGCTCGAAGAAGTCGAGGTAGCTCGGGTGGTGGACGGGGTGGAACTCCCACGGCGTCGGGTGGTGCATGATCAGCACTCCCCCTTGCCGCACAAGGGGTTTGCCCC